>CANBUF010000062.1 GCA_947372575.1 Alcaligenaceae bacterium
GCGCCTGCCCCCACACCCGGAGCGACGCCCACGCCCGGAGCACCAACGCCCGCGCGAGGCGCAACGCCCACACCCGGTGCGCCACGGTCCAGGGGACGCGCGACACATCCCACAGGTACGCCCGGGCCATTGCAATAGACTGCAGCAGAAGACGCTGGACCATACATCGAAAAGCCTGCAATCGCGAGCGTTGTCGCTACATTCAAGAATCGTTTCATTTTTTACCCCTTATCGGTATAGATAGTTTTAATGCAAAATTCATTGGCATAGCGAATGAATGCTGGCATAGGCTCACATTGTTCATCATAGTACTGACGGGAGCGAATCGATATCATTCATGTCAAAAACACCAGAAAAATCGGGTCACGAATGAAATATGCCCGTCAAGTCTAATAATTAGTAAAATAGTCAACTATTCGTCAACTTTCAGGGTTTTTCAGAATGAATGCTCGCACCACATGTAATCGCCTTCAAGTCGCTACTGTTCTCTATCGCTTTATCGAAGATAAAGTACTCCCAGGGACTGGGGTAGACAGCGCAACATTCTGGAAAGGGTTTGATGCCCTGGTCAATGACCTGACACCAAAAAACCTGGCCTTGCTTGCTGAACGCGATCGCATCCAGTTGGAGATGGATGCCTGGCACCGTGCACACCCCGGCCCGATTAGCGACATGCAGGCATATCGCAAGCAACTCGAAGCCATCGGCTATCTGGTGCCTGTCCCAACTGAAGCGCTTGCTACAACAACCAACGTTGATGCCGAGCTTGCCTTGCAAGCGGGCCCACAACTGGTCGTCCCTGTCCTGAATGCGCGTTATGCTTTGAATGCGGCCAATGCGCGCTGGGGTTCTCTGTATGACGCACTGTATGGCACGGATGCAATCTCCGAAGCCGAAGGTGCTTCAAAGTCCGGTCCAGATGGAAAAGGCTACAACCCAGTGCGTGGTGCAAAAGTTATCGCCTTTGGCCGTAATTTTCTGAATCAGGCGGCACCGCTTGCCAAAGGATCGCACGCAGATGCGACACGCTACTTTATTCAGGATGCCAAACTGTCTGTAACGCTCAAAGACGGCAGCACGACCGGACTGGCCGAGCCCAGGCAACTGGTTGGTTATCAGGGCGAGATTTCTGCACCTGCTGCCATTTTGCTTGGTAACAACGGCATCCACATTGACATTCAAATCGATAATTCAAAAGGCATCGGCAAAGACGATGCAGCAGGTGTCAACGATATCGTCTTGGAGTCCGCACTCTCGACGATTCTTGATCTCGAAGACTCTGTCGCGGTTGTTGATGCGGATGACAAAGTCCTCGCGTATGACAACTGGCTGGGCATCCTAAAGGGCACACTGAGCGAAAGCGTCACGAAAAACGGAAAAACATTTACGCGTACACTCAATCCGGATCGCAAGTACACCGCGGCAATCGGTGCCACCGATGCAAAAGATGGCATCGTGACGCTGCATGGCCGATCATTGCTGTTCCTGCGCAACGTTGGTCACCTGATGACCAACCCTGCGATTCTCGATGGCAATGGCAATGAAATTTTTGAAGGCATCCTCGATGCAGTCGTGACCGTCGCTATTGCAATGCATGACATGAAACGCAGTAAAGATCACGCTTTTGGCAACTCGCGCACAGGTTCAGTCTATATCGTCAAGCCCAAGATGCATGGCCCTGCCGAGGTGGCATTCGCCAATGAACTCTTTGGTCGAGTTGAACAAATCCTTGGACTGCCTGCCAATACTGTCAAGCTTGGCATCATGGATGAAGAGCGCAGAACCAGTGTCAACCTGAAAGCCTGCATCAACGAAGCGCGTGCACGTGTCGCCTTTATCAATACTGGCTTTCTGGATCGCACGGGCGATGAAATGCATACAGCTATGTACGCGGGCCCAATGATTCGTAAGGGTGATATGAAGTCCAGCGCCTGGCTTGCTGCGTATGAGCGCAGCAACGTGCTGACGGGTTTGAGTTGCGGCCTGCGGGGTCGCGCACAGATCGGCAAGGGCATGTGGGCAATGCCTGACCTGATGGCAGCGATGCTTGAGCAAAAGATTGGTCATCCTAAAGCCGGTGCGAATACAGCCTGGGTACCCTCACCTACTGCCGCTACCCTGCACGCCTTGCACTATCACCAGGTCAATGTGGCCCAGATCCAGAAGGACCTCGAAAAAGTCGATGCAAAAGTCGAAATCGATCGACTCTTGAATGATATTTTGCAAGTGCCGGTTGCTGTATCCCCGAACTGGTCCGCCACAGAAATTCAGCAAGAACTGGACAACAACGCACAAGGTATTCTGGGCTATGTCGTACGATGGATCGACCAGGGCGTTGGATGCTCCAAAGTTCCTGACATACACAACGTTGGCCTCATGGAGGATCGTGCCACGTTGCGCATTTCAAGCCAGCACATGGCCAACTGGCTGCTGCATGGCATCGTGACGCCCGCTCAGGTCAACGAAACCTTTCAGCGCATGGCGCGCGTTGTGGATCAACAGAACGCAGGCGATGCGGCTTACAAACCTATGGCAGGTCATTTTGAGACATCGTCGGCGTACAAGGCTGCGTGCGACCTGGTCTTTAAAGGACTTGAACAGCCTAGCGGCTATACCGAGCCCCTGCTCCACGCATGGCGCCTGAAAGTAAAAGCGCAGGCGTAAGTACCGCCATACGCGATTCCATTGCATCCGCTAGACCATCAATATGGCGCCTCAGGGCGCCATATTTTTATTTGTATCCGGATTTTTTATTCATGCTCAGATCATAAGTTTCACGACTAGCTTGGACCTTGAGTTGTTTTAAAGTAAGGTATTGCATATCTGAGCGGCCTGGCCTGTCGCCCAATTTTTTGATGCAACGCACCACAAGATCAAGGATCACCCCATGAATGCAAGAGTCCCCCATCTCGATGCGGCCCAAGTGCTATCTGAAGTCAGTCAAGCCTGGGATCACGATCTGGTCAATCAACTCAGTGACTATATTGAAATCCCCGCCAAATCGCCCGCCTTTGATCCGGACTGGGCTCAGTCGGGTTATCTGGAACTTGTACTCCAGCGGGCGGCAGATTGGGTGCGTGCGCAAAAAGTGGCGGGGCTGACATTAGAAATTATTCGACTTCCCGGCCGCACACCTGTCATGTTTTTTGATGTCCAGGCAACACGTCCTCTCGCGCAAGGCAGCCAGACTGTCCTGATGTATGGTCACCTGGACAAGCAACCTGAATTTGATGGCTGGCGTGCGGGGCTGGGTCCCTGGACGCCCAAATACATTGATGACAAACTTTATGGTCGAGGCAGTGCTGATGATGGCTATGCCACTTATGCGGCCATCACGGCCATTCAGGCACTTAAGTCACAAAACATCGAACACCCGCGCATTGTCGGTCTGATCGAGACATGTGAAGAAAGTGGCTCGCCCGATCTACTACCCTACGTCGATGCACTGAGAAGCCGGATGGGGGACGTAGGACTCGTAATCTGCATGGACAGTGGTGCCGGGAATTACGATCAGCTCTGGCTCACGACCAGTCTGCGCGGGATGGCTTCGGGCGTGCTCAAAGTCGAAGTGCTCACTGAGGGCATTCACTCTGGCGATGCGTCTGGGCTCGTGCCGTCGAGCTTTCGAATCATGCGTCACGTCCTAGATCGTCTCGAAGACAGCGAAACAGGTCGCATGCTTCCCAAGAGTTTTCACTGTGAAATCCCGGTCGAGCGTCGCCAACAGGCCCAGGCCACGGCAGCGATTCTTGGCGATGAAATATACAAACGATTTCCCTGGGCACACCATGATTGCGGTGGCTCAAGCCTGGTAGCGATCCCGACGACGCTCGATCCTGTCGAAGCACTGATGCGGCGCACCTGGATGCCCACGCTCAGTGTCACGGGCGCCGAAGGCTTTCCTGCCTTGAAAGATGCAGGCAATGTTCTGCGTCCCTACACCGCGTTCAAACTTAGCCTGCGACTGCCTCCCCTGATTGATGCGGATGTCGCTGTTGCAGAGCTCAAGACACTGCTTGAGGACAATGCACCCTATCAGGCCAAAGTCACCTTTGAAGGCGCCAGTGCGTCAAGCGGCTGGAATGCACCCGCAATCACGCCCTGGTTTGAACAGGCACTGAATCAGGCCAGTCAGGCCCACTTCGGAGCCCCGGTTGGGTATATTGGCCAGGGTGGCACGATCCCACTCATGAACTTACTCAGTGAGGGATTCCCTACTGCGCAAATGATGGTGTGCGGCGTGCTTGGACCCAAATCCAACGCACACGGCCCCAACGAATTCTTGCATGTGCCCTATGCCAAGCGATTGACCGCTTCTGTGGCACATGTGATTGCACAAATGCCATGATGGAGACAATAAAAATGAAGGCACCTGCTGGCTCGCTGATTATTCGTCATGGCACGATCGTAGACGGCACCGGACAGCCACCTTATATGGGTGACATCAAAATCGTCGATGGAGTGATTCAGGAAGTCGGCAACGTGACTGGCACCGCAGAGCAGGAAATCGATGCGACCGGGCTCATTGTGACACCCGGCTTTGTTGATATCCACACCCATTACGATGGACAAGTAACCTGGAGCCATCAGCTCGCGTCATCTTCTCAGCTCGGCGTGACCACCGTTGTCATGGGTAATTGTGGGATCGGTTTTGCACCCTGTCACCCAGAGCATCGCGACATCATGATGCGACTGATGGAAGGCGTGGAAGACATTCCAGGCGTCGTTCTCGAAGAAGGACTCCCCTGGAACTGGGAAAGCTTTCCGGAATACCTCGATGCACTCGATGCCAGACAATATGACGCCGACATCGCCACACAAATTGGCCACGCCCCTTTGCGGATCCATGTCATGGGTGACCGGGGTGCCGCACGTGAGCCAGCAACTGATGCTGACATTGCCGCCATGGCGAAACTTGCTGGCGAGGCCGTAGTCGCTGGTGCACTGGGGTTTAGCACCTCGCGCACTATTCTGCATAAAAGCAGTGACGGTACCCATACGCCAACACTCGGCTCAGCAGAAAAAGAATTAGCCGGCATTGCACAGGGACTGAAGAAAGTCGGTCTGGGCACGCTCCAACTTGTGACTGACTTTGATGATGTGGATGAAGAGTTTGCAATGCTTCGCAGAATTGCCGAGCAATCAGGTCGACCACTTTCGCTCACGCTGCTCCAGCACGAGCACCTTCCTGATCGCTGGCGTCGTGTCATGTCACACATGCATGATGCAACTGATGCGGGCCTGAAAATGAAAGCACAGGTCGGTGCGCGCCCGGTTGCGTTGATTTTTAGCTTTGCCTTATCGCTCTGCCCGTTCTCGCAATTACCAACCTATGAGTCACTGAAAGATTTACCTGCAGCGCAACGCTTGGAAAAACTTCGCGACCCAGCGATCCGTGCAAAAATTCTGGCCGAAGAGCATCAGGAAGCCATGTTTAAGCGTCGGGTCGCAAACTTTGAAAATCTCTACCCTCTTGGCGATCCCCCCGAATACGAACCCCATCCGGAGAACTGTATCGCCGCAATCGCCGCACGACTGGGCAAGGCTCCTGCCGAAGTTGCCTATGATATTTTGTTGGGCGATGCAGGACAAGCCCTACTGTACCGCCCTCTCTATAATTACTCAGATCAGGATCTTGAAGTCGTACGCGAAATGTTACTGGATCGCGATTCAGTTCCAGGGCTCAGCGACGGTGGCGCCCATTATGGATTTATCTGTGACACGAGCTTTCCAACCTACCTGCTCACGCATTGGGCGCGCGATCGTACACGGGGTGAAAAAATCCCTCTGGCCCAACTTGTGAAATGGCAAACTCAGGATACTGCGTACACAGTCGGACTCAATGATCGCGGCCAGCTTTTGCCTGGCTATAAAGCTGACATCAATATTATTGATTTTGAAAAGCTGCATTTGCACGCTCCAAAAATTGTGTACGACCTACCCGCAGGTGGTCGGCGTCTCGGTCAAAAAGCTGATGGCTATCGGGCAACAATTGTCGCAGGCGTCGTGACCTATCGTGATGGCGTCGCAACCGGTGAACGGCCAGGAAGACTCATCAGAGGCCCACAAAAAATTTAATATTGACGTCCAGCCCTTAAAAGCAAACGCAGTTTTCAGTACAAAGTTTATGCAGTGATATAAATAAAAATGCATACGAAATACATAAAAATCACATAAAAATAATTTCAGGAGACAAGACATGGCAATTTACGAATTACGCACGTATTCAGTGACAGTTGGCAAAATGAACGAGGTGATCTCCCTCTATCAAACACTGGGCTGGCCTGCACTCTCGCATCATCCAAAAAAGTTGTGTGGGTATTTCACGGGCGACATCGGCGCCATCAACCAGATCATCCATCTCTGGAAGTTCGAGGACGATGCGGATCGCCGCGCCTTCTGGTCAGGGGTATTCAGCGATCCAGAATTCATGGCTTTTGCCAAGCAACTCAGGCCCTTGCTGCAACTGCAGGAAAATAAACTGATGCTTGCGGCGCCCTGGGGGCCCGAAGTCCAGAGTGGTCAAGGGTAAAAACTTACAGGGCAAACCCTGATAATTTAGACCGCTGGAAATTCAAATTTTCATAGATAATGGATGCAAATTAAACATGCATCTGTGCCTTTGAGTTCAGCCTGAAAAATCGTCGCATTGCGGTCGGTCGAATCATTGGCCACAGTGCGATCAGCCGAAAATCCCATTAGAGGATTGGCAGATTTCAGGAGACAATGTGGCAAATTTTATTGTGATTAATTTCCAGGTGCTGTTTTCCGGGCTCGCGCTCGGATCCATCTACGCCCTGGTCGCGCTCGGCTTCGTACTGATCATCCGTGCAACCAATGTGGTGAACTTCGCGCAAGGCGACTTTGCCATGCTTGGCGGTTTTTCGATGGTGGCATTTCTTGGCGCAGGTGCACCGTACTGGCTCGCCATATTGCTTTCCCTCGTGGCCATGGGCGTTTTTGGACTGATTTTTAATCTCGGGGTGTACTACCCCTTGCGTCATCGTTCATTTCTGCCTGTCATTATCAGCACACTTGGTGCGTCGATCTTTATGCAGAATACGGTTCTGTATTTTTTTGGCCCGCAACCACGCGCAATGGAAAAAGTATTCAAAACATCAGGTATCGAGGTAGGTGGTGTGTTCATGGACACCCAGTACCTGACCATTCTGGGCGTCACAATCATCGCAGTCGCCTTCCAGTACTTTCTGTTTGAACGCACACTGTTTGGAAAAAAATTACAAGCAACGTCACAAGACAAGGATATGGCGCGACTCGTCGGCATTCCTGTTGCAACGATGATTGCATTTACCTTCATCTACAGCGCCGTGCTGGGGGGTGTCGCCGGTATCCTCGTGTCGCCCGTTCTGTTTGTCTCAATCGGCATGGGATCCATCATTGCCCTGAAGGCCTTTTCGGCCACCATCATTGGCGGCTTTGGTGATGTGACCGGCTCCATCGTTGGCGCCTTGTTACTCGGCGTCGTCGAGAGCTTTGGCGCACATTACATATCCGTTCCCTATAAGGACGCTTTTGCTTTCCTCCTGTTATTCATCTTCTTGCTCTTGAGACCTCAAGGCATTTTCGGTGAAAAGATTTCGGAGAAAGCATGAAAAAGATTCTTGCACTACTCGCCCTGGGGATTCTGATTGCCGTACTCCCCTACTTCGTTAAGATTTCACCTTACATCCTGAATATTTTCATGCAGGCGGTGACATATTCCATCGCGGTGCTGGGCATGACCGTGGTGCTTGGCTACACCGGTCAAATCAACCTGGCGCAGGCCACCTTCTTTGGTCTGGGTGCCTATGCGGTGGGTCTGGGCACCGTGGACGCAGGTTTGAACTTCTGGATCACGCTCGCGCTTGGCATTGCTGTCGCAACCATCTCTGGCTTTATCCTGGGTCTGACCACGCTGCGGCTCAAAGGCCATTACCTGGCGATGATCACCATCAGCTTCCAACAAATTTTTGATCTGGTACTCAATAACTGGATTGACTTCACCCATGGCCCCGATGGCATCGCGAGTATTGCGAGACCATCGCTTTTTGGCTATACGCTCACGGATGATCGTTCATATCTGTTGCTGTGCGCACTGGTGCTGTATGCGGTAATTTATTTTGTGTGGAAACTTCCGCACACCAGCACGGGCCGCGCCATGCGCGCGATTCGCGAAAACGAACTCGCCGCAGAGGTCACAGGTGTCAATAGCCTAAAAGTAAAAGTCATTGCCTTCACCATCAGTGCTGGCCTTGCTGGCCTGGGCGGTGCACTGTATGCGGCAGGATTTGCCTATATCAGTCCTGATAACTTTAACTTTGCCCGCTCGGTGGAATTCCTCACCATGGTCCTGCTCGGGGGCGCCCAATCTGCGTTTGGCGGCGTGCTCGGCACCAGCCTGCTGATTTTGCTGCCCGAGTGGCTCCGCTTTCTCAAAGAGGTCTACCTCGCGGCCTACGGCCTGGCTGTGATTCTGATCATGGTGTTCCTGCCAACCGGTATCTGGGGACTGATCAGCTCACAAGCGGCAAAATACCGCAAAGTTCCGCACGTTGATGTCGACGGTATCGCAGATCTGGACATCACAGTGCCGATCACTGATCCAGCGCCAAT
>CANBUF010000063.1 GCA_947372575.1 Alcaligenaceae bacterium
GTGCGAGACTATTGCCTGGCACAAAACTATCTCGCGGTCTTTGAAGCAGTCGGGGCAGAAATACTCCAGCCGGCTTGTGGAGCCTGTGCAAATTGTGGTCCAGGCTCCTCAGAAACCTCAGAACAAGTCACGGTGAGCGCCATCAACCGAAATTTTCCGGGTCGCTCAGGCCCAGGTCTGGTATGGCTCGCCAGTCCGGCAACTGTTGCAGCGAGCGCCATCGCTGGCTACCTCATCTCGTTTGAAGATTTGAAAACCATTCACAGCTCTTGCGACTCACTATTATTCTGACCTTTCTACAAATCATTTCCCGCCATTATTTGCAATCATCCCATCCACTACAGTGAATTACTCAAAATTGGAAGCACGTATGAGCCAGCTTTTTTCACCCATTAAACTAGGCCCTCTCACTCTCGCGAATCGCATCATCATTGCACCCATGTGCCAATACACGGCCGAGCAAGGCAAGGCCTGCGACTGGCATTTGATTCATCTCGGGCAGCTCGCATTTTCGGGTGCGGGCTTACTGATTATTGAAGCCACCGCAGTCGAGGCAATTGGCCGCATCACCCATGGCTGCCTGGGTTTATATTCAGACGAAACAGAAGCCGCTCTCAAAAAAGTAATTGACTCTGTTCGCAAATACTCTGACATGCCGATCATGATCCAGCTGGGTCATGCGGGTCGCAAAGCCTCAAGCAACCGTCCCTGGGAAGGCGCACAGCTGCAGCTACCTGAAGACGGCGGCTGGAAAACTGTCGGGCCTTCTGCGATTCCCCATTTACCAAGTGAACCACCACCAGAGGCGCTCACACACGCCGATCTCAAGCGGATTCGCGAAGCATTTGTCGAAGCGGCCAAGCGCTCGGTAAACATTGGCTTTGAAGGCATCGAATTGCATGCGGCCCACGGTTATCTGTTGCATCAGTTTCTATCACCTGTATCGAACCAACGCACGGATGAATATGGTGGCTCTCTTGAAAACCGCATGCGCTTCCCGCTCGAAGTCCATGACGCCGTGCGTGCAGCGATCCCCTCGACAATGGCGTTGGGCATTCGTATCTCGGCGTCGGACTGGGTCGATGGTGGCTTAACTGTCGAAGAATGTGTCGAGTTTGGCAAAATTCTGCGCGCACGTGGTTGCGACTTTATCGATGTATCAAGCGGTGGTGTCTCGCCCAACCAAAAGATTGCGCTGGGTCCGCTCTATCAAGTCCATCTCGCCACGGCAATCAAACAAGGCACTGGATTACCGACCATGGCAGTCGGACTGATTACAACACCCGAAGAAGCAGAAGGAATCGTCGAAAAAGGCGACGCCGACATGGTCGCACTGGCACGAGGCATGCTCTTTAATCCTCGCTGGCCCTGGCATGCTGCAGCAGAACTTGGCGCGAGTGTGACAGCACCACGACAATACTGGCGCTCACAGCCCCGAGGACTCAACGACCTGTTTGATGGTGCACAATCCGGTCAGCGCTAATGGCTAATGATATGGAAGCGTGCATGTGACTACCGCGCGGGACTCATACCTGCCGGTGTGCACACAGAGTGAGGCAGTCTAAGAAAAAGGATCCGCAGATTAACTGGTGGATCCTTTTTTGCTTATATTCCGAGCTTAGTCTCTGAAATTATTGAATTGCAGCGGCAAATCGACGTCTGTTTTTTTGAGCAATGCGATCGCATCCTGGAGATCATCGCGTTTTTTACCGGTAATACGCAGTTTGTCACCTGTAATCTGGGTTTCGACCTTGAGCTTGGCCTCTTTGATCGCAGCAATCAATTTCTTTGAAATTGGTTGTTCGATGCCTTGTTTAATAGTAACTTTCTGGCGAGCGCCCCCCAGATTTTCCAGGGGATCAGCGACGTCAAGGCTGCGCGGATCAATCCCGCGCGCACTAAATCTGCCACGCAGGATATCGAGCATCTGCTTGAGCTGAAAGGCGCTGGAGGCCATCTGCGTCACCACATAGCCTTCGAGTTCAAACTTGGCATCCGTGCCTTTAAAGTCAAAACGGGTCGCGAGCTCACGATTCGCCTGATCCACGGCATTGGTCAACTCGTGCTTATCAACTTCGGAAACAACATCAAATGAAGGCATCTCTCAATCCTGGCAAGTAGTCAATGCTTGCATTTTAAGCGGGATTGCTCAGATTAGAATAGAGCACCCCTCGTCTCCCGGAAGTCCAATATGACTGATTGCACGGGTGTGATCACCCAACTATTTATTTACCCCATCAAGTCCTGCGCCGGGATAGAGCTCAGCACCTCGCGCCTTGCGCTGACGGGCCTGGAAATGGACAGGGAATGGCTCATTGTCGACCAGCATGGCATGTTTCTGACGCAACGCCAGATCCCACACATGGTATGGATCACCCCCGCGCTATCCGAGACAGGCCTCACCCTGAGCGCCCCCAATCAGGATGACATCACCATCCCTTTTGACACCCGCGGCCTCATTCGATCGGTCAGCATCTGGCGCGATACGGTGCGAGCGGAGGATATGGGCGATGCGGTAGCGGTTTGGCTCGACACATTCCTGGCTGTACCTGGCAAACAATTCAGACTGGTTCGCTTTGCACAAAATGCCCGTCGGATTTCCTCAACCGAGTGGACGCAAGGCTTCGAGGCACCCAACATGTTCAGCGATGGCTTCGCGACACTGATTGCGACCCAGAGCGCACTTGACGAATTGAATACCCGTCTGCGCGCCCAGGGCGACGAGCCTGTCAGTATGCAGCGCTTTCGCCCCAATATCGTGATCGAAGGGCTCGATGCCCATGCCGAAGACACATTAAAAACCATGCGAATCCACACAATTAACGGGCTGATTGAACTCTCACTGGTCAAGCCATGTACCCGCTGCGCGATTCCTGACATTGATCCGTATACCGCCCAATCCACGCCTGCGGTTAGTGAGGCATTGCGGTCCTACCGCGCCCTCTCCAGCATGGGCGGTGCGCTCTGCTTTGGTATGAATGCTATTGTGACAGCCGGTGCAGGCCTGACACTACATGCTGGACAGCCTTTTGATGCCGATTATGCTTTCTGAACATGTCAGGACTACAACGCTTGACGCGTGCTAAATTCAATTCATAAAAAAGGAGCGCACCCATGATCATGATGTTGCCATTTCTGACTGCAGTTCTTTCTATCTGGTTCAGCCTGCGTGGTCAGCGTACGGCGTCGATTGGCACCTGGGTTGTCACGTTCGTCATATTTCTGGCATGGATGAAATATCACATGACAGACTCCCTGAATATTTCCCTTTAAGAGAGCTCAAGCCGATGAACTATCAACATGCACTCAAGCAGGATGCATCGCTCCTCTGGTCGTACTGGTTCAACATGATTGCACTGGTGGCCGTGTGCGGCTCACTCGTCGTGGCGTTTTACTGGCAGATTGCATTTAATGAACTGCCCTGCCCGCTTTGCCAGCTGCAACGTATGGGGTTGATTCTAGCTGGGGTAGGCTTCATGCTGAATCTGCGCTTTGGGCCCAGTGCCGTGCATTATGCGGTTATTCTTGCATCGGCAATGGGTGGAGCCGCTGCCTCGATGCGACAGGACTTATTACACATCATGCCCGGTGATCCCGGATATGGCACCGCGCTCTTCGGTTTGCATTTTTATACCTGGGGTTTAATTTCATTCATCGTCATGATGATTTTTTGTGCTGTGATGCTGTGCATTGACCGCAACAACATGAAAGCCGCCGCCACGACTGCCATGGCGAGCCTGACAGCTGTCATCATCTATTTCTTTTTTGCGCTGACCGCCGCCAATGTGGTCAGCTCAGTCATGGTGTGCAAGTTTGGTGCCTGCCCGGACAATCCTACCGAATATATCTGGAAATTCTGACAAACAGATGAGCGTTCAGACATACGAATGAGAATATTCCTGCTGTTCAAAAACAGTGTGACCGCGCTGCTTAAAAGTGGCTCGGTCATTTTTATGGTGTTGACCGTCTCCATTGCCGATGCAAGCGATCAATCGGCGCTGTTATCGCTGAATCACCCTGTCGCGGGTGGAGTCGCCGTGCTCGCACTCGGGCCAGTATCCAATGCCCCTCGCGTCACCTATGAACAAAAACCTGTGCTGGTCGTACCTGCCGAGCATGGCACCTGGCTTGCAATAGTTGGGATACCACTTGCCACCACGCCGGGGCCACAGCACATTGAGATTAAAAGCGACGGTCGTACCCAAACGATGTCGTTTAACGTCCAGGGTAAGAAATATAAAGAACAACGTTTGACGATTAAAAATACGCGTCAGGTCAACCCTCTGCCCGATGATCTCAAACGGATCAATCAAGAAATTGCTGTGCAAACCAAGGCTTATCAGACATTTAGTCCGAGGCAGCCTAGTAATGTCATATTTCCTGCACCGGTTGATGGACCGCACACCAGCTCTTTTGGCCTAAAGCGATTTTTTAATGGTGAAGCACGTGCCCCACATTCAGGCATGGACTTTGCCGTGCCAGCCGGGACACCCATCCAGACCCCCGCCGACGGTACCGTCCTTTTGACAGGGAATTATTTTTTTAATGGCAATACGGTCTTCGTGGATCATGGACAAGGACTAATCAGTATGTTCTGTCATCTCTCCGTGATTGGAGTCAAACCTGGTGACACACTGTCGCGCGGGGACGTGGTCGGCAAAGTAGGCGCAACAGGTCGCGTCACGGGCCCTCACCTACACTGGAACGTCAGCTTGAATGACGCCCGGGTAGATCCGGCTATTTTTATCGGAAAATTTAAGCCCTGATCGTCTGAGCGTTGGCGCTTGCTTGAAAACCCGATATCGCTTGGGTATCCGTTATTTCTTGGGTATCCGTTATTGCTTGAATATCCGTTATCAGACCTTCGATTCCTGAGAACCTTAGAGGAAGCGGTCCAGGATTTTTTTGCTATTTTTGTCTAGTGCCAGCATGTCGCGCAATAGAAAACGCAAACCATGGCTGTCTGTAATGATCAGAGTCGAGCCAACTAGCCTGCGAATGTCTTCTTCGCCTTTAAGCACAAACTGCGTCGGTCCACGATCTGTCTCAACGGTCCAGGTGCTAGGCGTCGAAAACGTCGAGACACTCACGATTCGATGAATTTCGGGCATGAGTTCACGGGTGGAAATTTCTTCTTGCACCAGGATACGCACGTCTTCAGGTAACTCGGCAGGGTCTTCGACCCAGAGCAATTCCTTGCCGTCCGCACTCATCAGCGCCAGACAACCATTCGGCGCATTGACCGGGAAGGCACGCACCGGGACAATCCCCTCATGTATCTGGCCATCAGGCATGGTCATCATCAACCGGCCTGCATTGTTGCGCGACATAAGAATATCAAGCATGGTCAGCTCTCTTGCTTGGGTTCAAGCGGTGGCTCAGCATCAAGCTGTCGGGTCTGCGCCTGGTACAAGGCATGGTAGGCACCACCACGCGCAAGCAAATCATCATGATTACCAATCTCGACCACCTGGCCACGATCCATCACCACCAGCCTGTCGGCCTTACGCAGGGTACTCAGACGGTGGGCAATCGCAATCGTGGTTCGACCTTGAATCAAATTATCCAGTGCCTCCTGGATCTCCATTTCGGTCGTCGTGTCGACTGATGAAGTCGCTTCGTCCAGGATCAGGATCCGGGGATCAATCAATAATGCGCGCGCGATTGAAATACGCTGGCGCTCACCGCCTGACAAGGCCTGGCCTCGCTCACCAACCAGGGAGTCATAGCCTTGGGGCAAACGCAAGATAAATTCATGGGCGCGCGCTGCTCGCGCAGCCGAAACGATCTCTTCGCGTGTCGCCTCGGGTTTGCCATAGGCGATGTTTTCGGCGATCGTGCCAAAAAACAAGAAAGGTTCTTGCAGCACCAGGCCGATATTGCGACGGAACGAGGTCAAGGAATAGGAACGGATATCCACACCATCGACACGGATGCCACCTTCGGTGACATCGTAAAAGCGGCAAATCAGATTGACCAGCGAGCTCTTGCCCGAGCCACTATGGCCGACCAGCCCGATCATTTCGCCAGCGCCGATGTTAAGCGACACATTGCGCAAGACCGTACGACTACCGTAACGAAAGCCGACGTTGCGCAGTTCGATGCGGCCATCGACACGTTCGAGCGGGACCGGGCGCGCCGCATCAGGCACACTCGAGACATGATCGAGAATATCAAAAATACGCTTGGCGCCTGCGGCAGCTTGCTGCGTGTGGGAGACAATCCGGCTCATTGAGTCCAGACGTGAATAAAACCGGCCGATATAGGCCAGGAACGCTGCAAGCACACCTACGGTGATACTGCTTGAGGCGACTTGAGAGATACCGAAAATCCAGACCACCAGCAAACCAATCTCGGTCAGAAAGGTCACCGTCGGTGCAAACAGCGCCCAAACCTTATTGATCCGGTCATTGACCCCCAGATAGCGATCGTTGGCCTCACGAAAACGGGCGACTTCGCGATGCTCCTGAGCGAAAGCCTTGACCACGCGAATACCGGGAATCGTATCGGCCAGCACGTTGGTGACCTCGCTCCAGGAGCGATCGACCTTTTCAAAGCCATGGCGCAAGCGACCACGCACCAGATTAATCATCCAGACAATCATCGGCAACGGAATCAGTGTCGTCAATGCCAGCCAGGGATCGATCGAAATCAGGATCGCAGCGGTCATCAGAATCATCAGGACATCATTGGCGAAGTCCAGCAGATGCAGAGAGAGGAACAGATTAATGCGATCGGTTTCGCTACCGATACGCGCCATCAGATCGCCAGTGCGCTTACCCCCGAAATATTGCAGTGACAGTGTTTGCAAATGCGTAAAAGTGGCCGTGCGTAAATCCGCGCCAATTCGCTCACTGACCCAGGCGAGCAGATAGGTACGCGCCCAGCTGAGCAACCATGCCAGGAAAGCAGAAACAACCAGCCCGGTCAGGAAAAACGTCACTTTATCGTAGTTGATTGGTTTGCCATTCTGAAAAGGAATCAGAATATCGTCCATCAGCGGCATCGTCAGATAAGGCGGAACAAGCGTTGCAGCGGTCGACATCAGCGTGAGAATAAAGCCGAGTATCAGTGGCGTGCGGTAAGGCTTGGCAAACCGGGCCAGACGCAACAGCGCCCAGGTCGTCGAAGGACCGGTCGGATCTTCGTTGCAGACGGCACATTCATCCATGTCGGGCGCAAAGGGCGTGCCACACGTCGGGCAAGACGCCGCATCGACCTCGATCACCCTGGATGGGTCTGCGAGTGTTTGTTGCAAGTCAGCAAACAGATCGGACAAACGGCGAACGGCCGGCATCATGCCCAGCGTGTGACGCCAGACACCTAGCCTGACTTGATTCTCAAAGAGCTCAATCGTCCCCACACCCGCATGATCTCGATACTGCAGGGATTGCGTGATAGCTACGGGCCAGGCCAGCCAATCGGAGGCACCAGGCTCGCGTGACAACAGCCGACGCGAAGTCAGGACCAGTGCTCCTGTTGAGAAAAACAGGTGCTGGTCTAGATTAGGTTCAACCCAAGCGAGGACTTTTTCGTCAGGCTCAAGAAACGGCGAAATAGCCTGTGCCCAGCCAGACGGCAAAATCAGTTCGATTGCAGAATTAGTTTTAGATAGAGATGTCATCTCTGTGGCGCAAAGTGTCCATCAGTCCGCACCCCCCACTTCGACAGGAAGCGGCTAAGCATTTTCTTTGGACAATACGCAAGTATAACGATCCCTAGCGATTGAAACTTCGAACTGCCCCCTGTCATTGCCTGCTCGAAGGTCTTTTTGCTGCGATAATGACAAATACGCAACATTGCTGCAATGCAATACGAACAAAAGACCATGAACATTTGCGATATTGTCATCCAGCGCATCATTCCACTGCGTGGTCCAAACATGTGGACCTATCGCCCAGTCATCGAGGCGTGGATCAATATCGATGCGATTTCAGGCATCTCACCCCAAGTGGTGACTGCCTGCGGTGAGCGTCTGGCTGCGTGGTTGCCCGGCCTGGAAAAACAGCCCCGTACGCCTGCGGATGCGGTGCAATACTCAGAGGCATTTACGGCGGGCCGCTTTCCAGCCCAGACGCTTGAGTACGTCACACAAGCCTTGCAAAGCATGGTGGGACTCGCGAATGGCTTTGGCCATACACATCCGAGTGCAGCACCTGGTTGCTACAAGGTCGTGATTCGCGCCTGGCATGAGCAGGTCACACTATTTGCGCTGGATGCTGCACGGACAATCATCCTGGCAGCCTTGCACGACAAGCCCTACGATCTCGCCCCGACGATTGAAGCCTTAAATGCGCGCAGACTTCAGTATTGCCTCGGGCCTAGCACCGCCTGTATTGTCGATGCTGCCGATGACCGGGACATTCCTGCGATCCGCCTGAGCGAGGGCAACCTGCTGCAGCTCGGGTATGGCGTGAATCAGCGACGCATCTGGACAGCTGAGACGGACAATACCAGCGCCATCGCAGAAACCATTTCGCGTGACAAAGACCTGACCAAGTCGTTGCTTGAGGCCTGTGGCGTCCCCGTGCCGCATGGCCAGCCTGTTGACAGCAAAGAGCAGGCCTGGGAGATCGCACAGGAACTCGGGCTGCCTGTTGTC
>CANBUF010000064.1 GCA_947372575.1 Alcaligenaceae bacterium
GTCCGATCGAAGACCAGATAGAGTAGCGACCGCCTACCCAATCCCAGAACTGAAAAATATGATCGTCACTGATACCAAACTCACGTGCAGCACGCGGGTTTGCAGTGACGGCTACAAATCTCTCAAGGGGCTCAGCGACTCCTCCTGCGCGTAACCAGTCGATTGCGCAGGCCGCGTTGGCCAGAGACTCGATGGTGGTGAAGGACTTGGAGGAAATCACAACCAGTGTGTCTTGTGGATCCAGTCCTTCGAGTGCGGTGGTGATTGCATGGGCATCCACGTTCGAAGCAAAGCGAATGGTGCGGCGGCTGCCACCGTTCTTTAAGGCAGCCATCGCCAATCGCGGCCCCCAGTCGCTCCCGCCGATGCCTAGATGGACAACGTTGCGATAGCGGTTCTGGGTATTGGCCTGTTCGACAAAGTGTGCGAGACGGGCTTGTTCGGTTTGAATCGCTACCGCCACGGATGCCGGTGGATGTTTTGCACGTAAGGCCGTATGCCAGGCTGGACGATTTTCGGTCCAGTTGCTATTGCCACCCTCAAACAGCATCTTGCGAGCAGTCACGAATCCCTGCTGTTCAAGCAGCGCGGCACACGCCTTGGTCAGCGCAACCGAGTTCCGTTGTGCACTTAAGTCCACATCCAGCTCCGCGGCATGCACGATGCGCAAGGCATCCAGCGTAATGGGGCTGGATGTGGCTGCCTGGACGAAATCAAGCCAGGCAGGGGTTTTTGACAGTGCGCTCATAAGGTCATCAGCTTTAAAAGGGGAGGGTCACATGTGGAGCAAGCAACAGTAACTGTTGGCGGAAGTCATTCTGAATCCTGATGAGTGCCTCAGGTGTATCGCCTTCAAAACGTAACACCACAACAGGGGTCGTATTGGAGGCGCGAGCCAGTCCAAAACCATCGGGATAGTCTGCACGCAGGCCATCAATTTTGATGATTTCAGAGGCGCCTGAAAACACGCCTTCGTTTTGCAGGCGTTCAATCAGTGCGTGCGGCTCGCCTTCTTTCATTTCAAGTTTGAGTTCTGGGGTTGACACGCCTTGTGGGAGCGCCTCGAGTACAGCCGAAGGGTCGTCGCTGCGCGACAAAATCTCAAGCAACCGCGCTGCGGTGTAGAGGCCATCATCAAACCCGAACCAGCGTTCTTTAAAGAAAATATGACCACTCATTTCGCCCGCTAACGGAGCGCCTGTTTCGGCAAGCTTGGCCTTGACCAAAGAATGGCCGGTCTGACACATCAGGGGAATGCCGCCTGCTTTGCGAATTTCTACAGCGACGTGGCGGCTGCATTTCACGTCATAGATGATGGTCGCGCCGGGGCAGCGTTCGAGCACATCGCGTGCATACAGAATGAGTTGGCGGTCAGGCCAGATAATCTGACCTGATTTGGTCACCACACCAAGACGGTCGCCATCGCCATCAAAGGCCAGGCCGAACTCACAATCTGTGGTCTGCACGCAGTGAATCAGGTCTTCGAGGTTGTGGGGTTCTGCAGGATCCGGGTGATGGTTCGGGAAGGTACCGTCCACTTCGCAAAACAATTCAGTCGTCTCGCAGCCCAGGCCTTTAAAGAGCTGGGGGGCGACTGCACCCGCTACACCATTGCCGCAATCGATTGCAATTTTCATTGGACGGCTCAGCTTGATGTCACCGAGCACGCGTTCAAGATAAGGCGTGACGATATCGACGGCAGTCGCCTTGCCCTGGGTGGAGGCTTGAGCTGGACCTGCTGCGACCTCATCACGCAGTTTGGCGATTTCGGCGCCGTGCAGAGTACCGCCGCCCATCATCATTTTGAAGCCGTTGTACTCAGGCGGGTTGTGGCTTCCTGTGACGGCAACGCCAGAGCCGGTCTTTAGCGTATAGGCTGCAAAATACACCAGCGGGGTGGGGACCTGACCGACATCAATGGTGTCGATGCCGCCATCGCGCATGCCTTGTTGCAGGGAGGCCGAAAGTGAGGGGCTGCTCAGACGGCCATCGTAGCCGACGACCATGGTTGTGACGGCAGCGGCGCGCGCACGTGCGGCCAGTCCACGCCCCAGTTCCTGGGCAAACTCCGGATTCAAGGCTGTGGGAACCACACCACGAATATCATAGGCTTTGAACGATGAGTATGGAAAAAGGGGGGTAGCAGACACGTAGTGACTCCGAATAACCGAACATCAGTCAAAAAGCTTCTGCTAAACCTTCAAAATCAGCTGAAACCCTCAGACCTCTGTTTGAAATGAAAGAACCACATTATCCCAGAAATGAATGGGTTGGGGCTCGTCAGCGATATCTGACCTACAATTTGAGCACGAGAAAGTGATGCGGCCGGCAACTTTAGTTTGCAAATTAAAGTCACCTGTTGTGGACAATGTTTCGCAATAAAGCCCGCGATGATGATGCCTGAGGAATAAATGAGCGTATTGAGCGAATTGCAAGCGATATTGGGTGCCGATCAGGTTCTGACCGGTGAGGCGGCAGCCCCGTTTTTGGTCGATTGGCGTGGTCGTTACCGCGGCCAGGCACTCGCGGTGGTGCGACCTGGATCGACTGAAGACGTCGCTGCGGTCGTCCGGCTTTGCGTCAAGCACAGCGTCCCGATCGTGCCCCAGGGTGGCAACACGGGTCTGTGTGGTGGTGCGACACCCGATCAAGGTGGCCAGGCCGTGGTGATTTCACTAGCGCGGATGAATAAGGTGCGTTCAATTGATCGGGATAATGACACTATGACGGTTGAAGCCGGTTGCGTGCTGCAGTCGCTGCAAGAAGCTGCTCGTGCGGCCGACCGCTTATTTCCGTTGAGCCTTGCCGCAGAGGGCAGTTGCACCATTGGTGGCAACCTGTCGACGAATGCGGGTGGCACCCAGGTCCTGCGGTATGGCAATACGCGTGAGCTCACGCTTGGACTTGAGGTCGTGACCGCCGAAGGCGAGATTTGGCACGGTCTGCGCGGACTACGCAAGGACAACACAGGTTACGACTTACGCGATTTATATATTGGTAGCGAAGGCACGCTCGGCATTATTACCGCTGCCACCATGAAGCTGTACCCCTTGCCTGTGGCACAACGCACCGCGATGCTGGCCATCGATACGCTCGAAGACGCCGTATCGGTGCTCTCTCGTGCACGCGCGGGCTTTGGTGCCTCGCTGACAGGATTTGAAGTCATGGCCGGTCCCGTGCTGCACGCCGTGGTGCGACTGTTTCCCCAGCAACGCTTGCCCTTTGAGGGGCCTGCAAGCCAGTCACCCTGGTTTGCCTTGCTTGAGCTTTCGGATAGCGAAAGTGCCGAACACGCCCAGGAACGTTTTGAAACCGTATTGGGTGCTGCGATCGAAGATGATCTGGTGAGCGATGCGGCGATTGCAGAAAATATCGCTCAGAGCAAGGCCATGTGGCACTTGCGCGAAAGCATTCCACTGGCGGAAGCCGAGCTGGGTAAGAGCATCAAGCATGACGTGTCCATCCCGATTTCGCTGATTGCGCAGTTTGTTCAGAGGACCAACGCGGCATTGCAGGTCAAATTCCCTGGTATCCAGAATATCGTGTTCGGGCATCTGGGTGATGGCAACCTGCATTACAACGTTGCACGCGCACCTGATCAGACAGAAGAAGAACTGCTTGCTAAGCAATATGAGGTCTATGGGCTGGTGCATGACAGTGTGCATGCGCACGGGGGGTCGATTAGTGCTGAGCATGGCGTCGGTCAGCTCAAGCGTGATGAACTCCCTCGCTACAAAAGCGCACTGGAGCTCAAACTCATGAAGCAAATCAAGGCCGCACTGGATCCTCAAGGGTTAATGAATCCAGGCAAGGTGTTGCAAGCGCTCCAGGCTTAAGGGGGATCAATGCGACGTCTGACATGGCGGTTCTGGTGGACCGCGCTGCTGATGCTCACGTTCTCGCGCCTGTGCCTGGTTGCCTGGCAGTGGCCGCGAGTCAGTGCCGTGGACGGCTTCTGGCCCGTGATGTTTGGCGGGTTGCGAATCGACCTCGTCATGCTGGGCATGATGATTGCCCTGCCTGCCGGGCTTGCGCCCTGGTTCGGACATTTTGCGCTGGCCGAAAAAATCACTGCCTGGTGGTTCAGGCTCTGCTGGTTTTTTCTGCTGCTCCTGGAGGCCTCCACCCCCCAGTTCATCGTCGAATATGACACCCGGCCCAATCGCCTGTATTTTGAATATCTGGGTCATCCACGCGAAGTCTTTGGCATGCTCTGGGAGGGTTATAAGCTGGTCTTGCTGGGAGCGGTCCTTGTGGTCGCGGTGGGCATGTGCGTGGGCTGCCGGTTACTCAAGTCTGGGCAGCCCGATCAGCCGTTACGCTGGTGGTGGCGGCCCTTGCTGGGCCTCGCGCTGGTCGCCGTTTGTGTCCTGTCGATACGTGGCACGCTTGATCATCGACCGATTAATGCATCGACGGTGGCGTTCAGTAATGATGCGATGGTCAATGCCTTGCCCCTGAACGGATTTTGGGCTGTGACCAACGCGGCCTATCTGACGCAAGATGAAATCTCTTCGTTCGATCTGTACGGCAAAATGCCACTGGACGAGATGACACAGATTGTTCGCGCGGCAGCAGGATTGCCCGAGCAGATGCTTGATCCGCATTTGCCGACCCTGCATGCCCAGACCGCAAGCGTCAAGCGTGACAAGCCCCTGAATCTTGTCATCATCCTTCAGGAAAGTCTGGGTGCTCAATATTCCGCACGACTGGGCGGGGCGGGCCTGACCCCCGAGCTCGATGCATTGAGTCAAGAGGGCTGGTGGTTTGAACGCGCCTATGCAACCGGGACACGTTCCGTGCGAGGACTTGAAGCCGTCAGTACGGGATTTCTTCCGACCCCTGCACAAGCGGTGCTGACGTTGCCACGCGCGCAGACAGGCTTCTTTACGATCGCCGAGTTGCTTGGCAGGCATGGTTATTTTTCGCGATTTATTTACGGTGGCGAAGCGCATTTTGACAATATGCGTGGCTTCTTTTTGGGCAACGGGTTTAACGAAGTACTGGATCTGCCCAAGTTTGAGTCCCCTAAATTTGTTGGTTCGTGGGGTGCCTCAGACGAAGATATGTTTAATGAACTGGATCGTGTCCTGCGGCAGGATACGCAGCGTCCCACGTTCAATATGGCGTTCTCCGTGTCGAATCATTCTCCCTGGGAATATCCAGAAGGGCGGATCGAGCCGAAGGGAGAGTCTGCCTCTGTGGTCAATGCCGTGCGCTATGCAGATTGGGCAATTGGTGAGTTTTTCAAAAAAGCCCGTCAGGCGCCTTATTGGAATAACACAGTGTTTTTAATCGTGGCAGATCATGACGCCCGGGTCTCTGGCAATCTGGTGCCGGTCCAGCACTTTCATATTCCGGCCCTGATTCTGGGGCCTGGCATCGCTCCACAATCAGATGCTCAGATTATGAGCCAAATCGATCTGGCACCAACTTTGCTGTCTTTGATGGGTATTGACACAGTACATCCCATGCTCGGCAGTGACCTGACACGTCGGCCCGCGAACCGGGCCATGATGCAGTTCGGTGACAACTATGGCTATCTGAAGGTCGGTCCGTCCGGTGAGTCACTGGTGGTGCTTGAACCCGGTAAAGACGCACGCACGAGCCTCTACCAGGTGCCCAATCATTACACCCCGCTCGCGCCCGATGTGAGTCAAGAGCGTGAGGCCTTGGCGCACGTCCTTTGGCCAAGCTGGGCGTACCGGGAACAACGTTATGCCTTGCCGGCCATTAAAAAATAATCAGACTTTCTGGCAGGACGGGCAAAAATAGGTCGCGCGCTGGCCCTGGACGATCCGTTTGATGGGTGTGCCGCAGACGCGACAGGGTTCGCCCATGCGATCGTAGACTGCGGCGTGCAGTGTGAAATAAGCACCTGGCTCGCCCGTGGCATTGACATAGTCGCGCAGAGTGCTGCCACCCGAGTCCAGGGCGTCGGTCAGGGTGGCGCGAATCGCCTCGGCCAACCGCACACAGCGGGCCAGAGAAACACGACTGGCGCGTGTTTTGGGGTGGATGCGTGCCCGGAACAGGCTCTCAGAGGCATAGATATTGCCCGCACCCACCACAATATCCCCGGCGAGGAGTGCTTGCTTGATTGGCATGCTGCGCCCGCTCAGGCCAAGATGCAACCATTTGCCATCAAAGGCTGGGTCAAATGGCTCGATTCCCAGCTTTTTTAGCAAGGGGTGCGCGTCAACAGCTCCGGCTGACCGGGGGTGCCAGAGAACGGAGCCAAAGCGGCGCGGGTCGTGCAGCCTGAGCGTGGCATGTTCAAACACCCATTCCACATGATCATGACGCCTGAGGAGCTCACCGTCCATGACGCTGCGTAAAGAGCCTGACATGCCCAGATGTACCAGCACGGTACCTGGGTCAAATTCCAAAAGCAGGTATTTGCCCCTGCGCAGGCAGGCGCGCAGGACATGGCCCTGAATCAAGTCGGGCAGGTCAGCGGGGATTGGCCAGCGCATGCGTGGCTCGTGAACTACCATCTTTTTCAGGGTTTGACCTGTTGCAACGGCGTCAATTCCACGGCGGGTTGTTTCAACTTCTGGGAGTTCTGGCATGGGTGAGTGCTAAGATCATGTCACTATGTGTAAGTTGATTGTGCCACCAACTGGGCGGGTCGCGTGAAGTCGTTGTCAAAACTCTGTTTTTTTCCAAACTTTCTCACTAGCTGTGCGATTGCGATAGCAGGCCTTGGGTCGAGCGCATCGCTCGCCCAAACCGGGCCTGTCAAAGGTGTCACGCAAAACGCGCCCTTGACGATCAAGCCGCGCGAGCAGGAGGTGCAGAAGATTCGCTTGCGAGCAAATGGTGCGCCTGATGTCACACTGACGTCGAGCATTTTGTTCCGTATTCTGGCCGCGGAGATTTCTGCACAGCGAAATATGTTTGTCCCCGCGGGTAAGACCCTACTGGATCTGGCAAATGAAGTCGGTGATTCGCGCCTCGCGCGCCGGGCACTGGAGTTTTATCTTGCTGGAGGCAATTTGGCAGGCGCGCTTGAGTCCGCGCGAGCCTGGCAAAGGATTTCGCCCCACGACACCGAAGCCGCTTCAACAGAAATGGCACTGGCTGCCGCTGCGGGACAGACGAGTGGGTTGGCCCAGGCACTGCGTAAACAGATCGATACTGCGACCGATAAACCTGCCGCGATCGCACAGGCCGTGGCGGTGCTCAGTCGTATGCCCGACCGAAGCGATGCTTTTTCAGTACTGGAGCGTGCGGTTGGCGACAGCAATGCCAAGAATTCTACGGCCGCGCATCTGGCGCTTGCCGATGTGGCGCAGTCTGCCGGCAAGATCGATCGTTCACTGTCTGAAGCCCGGCTTGCCTTGGCGAGTGCGCCACGCTCCGAGGACGCTGCGATGCGGGTCTTTGAATATGGTCTAAAAGTTGATCCCGAGCGCGCCGTGCGTGATGCGCGTAGCTTTATCACTGCCAAACCGAACTCACGGCGGCTGCGACTGATGCTGACGAGCTATCTGGCTGATCAGCACGAGTATGAGGCAGCAATGGCTGAGCTGGTCGCGATGCTCAAACACGCGCCTGAGGATTTTGATCTGATTTTCATGCAGGCGCAGGTGGCCTATCGTGCGCAGGCGCTTGACCGTGCGCGTGCACTGCTGGAACAGTTTGTGAGTGTGCAGTCCCAGCGCCAGAAGGCGACGGCAGCAGGGTCCACCGATGCACCCGCTGCACTGGCCGATGCCTATCTGTTGATGGCACGTATTTATGAAGATCAGGGTCGTCTGGATAATGCCATCGAGCAGTTGGGCAAAATAGAAGATACCGCTGCACGCTATCCCGCGCGGATGCGGCAGGCACTGCTGCGCGCACGTCAGGGAAAAATCGACGAGTCTCTGGCGATTATTGATGCGGCTAAACCCGAGACCGATGAAGAAGTTGTGCTGGGTGCCTCAACAGCGGCACAGATTTTGCGCAACGTAGATCGCATTGATGACGCGATCGCCCGATTGAATGCGGCCGATCGAAGTCACCCCGATACGGTCGAGATCAAATATGAGTTGGCAATGTTGTACGAACGAAAAGCGCAGCTCAAGGATACCGAACGCTTGTTGCGCGAAGTCATCGCACTGGATCCGGGGCATGCTCACTCGTATAACGCTCTGGGTTACGCGTTAGCAGATCGTAATCAGCGTTTACCTGAAGCCCTGGCACTGATCACGCGTGCACTGGAGATTTCGCCTCAGGATCCCTTCATCATGGATAGCATGGGCTGGGTCAAGTTCCGGATGGGTGATCGTCCTGCAGCAATAGAATATTTGACTAAGGCTTACGAAAAAAGACCTGAGGCTGACATTGCGGCGCACCTGGGCGAAGTGCTCTGGGCGCAGGGCGATCGCGATACTGCGACCAAGATTTTTAAAGAAGGTATGGCTGTTGAGCCGACGAACGCAACCCTGCTTGAGACGGTCAAGCGCCTGGGG
>CANBUF010000065.1 GCA_947372575.1 Alcaligenaceae bacterium
TACTCCACTCCGTGGGCGGCGCCAGGCATCCCGCTCAAGGCGGTCAAATGGATGTTTGAGCGGCACGCTCCACTCGCTATCAAACTCGACGGAAGTCTGTGGCAGCTGCGCTGGATGGCACAAATGCTACGCGAATGCACCGCAGACCGTTATGAAATCAACAAAGAACGGATGACGCGAATCGCTGAATACAGCAGGGACTGCCTGCGCCAGCTGCGTGCCGATACCGGTATCGCATACGAGCAGCGCACCGGGGGCACATTGCAATTGTTTCGCAACCAAGCTCAGGTCGATGCGGTGCAGCGAGACATCAAAGTCCTCGAAGAATGCGGTGTCCCCTACCAGCTCTTAAGTCGTGACGAACTCACCAGCGTCGAACCTGGGCTAGCCCACGCAAAAGAAATGCTGGCTGGTGGGTTGCGTTTGCCCAACGACGAAACAGGCGACTGCCAATTATTTACGACACAGCTGGTCGAGCGCGCCAAGGCCCTGGGCGTTGAATTCAGGTTCGACAGCCCGGTCGATCAACTGTTTAGCGATGGTAACCAGATTACAGGTGTGCGTATCGGCCACGAAGTGCTGATAGCCGATCGTTATGTCGTCTCCTTTGGCAGTTATTCCAGAGCACTACTCGCCCCACTTTCGATCGGCCTACCGGTCTATCCAGTCAAAGGTTACTCGCTGACCATCCCGCTGGTTGACGAATCCCAAGCACCGCAATCCACTGTTCTCGATGAGACCTACAAGGTTGCGGTCACCCGTTTTGACACGCGCATACGCGTGGGCGGTATGGCTGAACTCTGCGGCTTTAATCTTGCTCTCAATCATCGTCGTCGCGAAACACTCGAAAAAGTCGTCACCGACCTATTCCCGGGTGGTGATCTGAGCCGCGCCACGTTCTGGACGGGTTTGCGTCCGATGACGCCTGACAGCACACCGGTTGTCGGAGGCACACATCTGCACAACCTCTTTATCAATGCGGGTCATGGCACGCTGGGCTGGACCATGTCCTGCGGCTCAGGCAAACTCATTGCTGATCTGGTCACGGGTGTTCGCCCAGAAATCAGTACCGAAGGGCTTGACGTCAGTCGTTACCAGAGCGGTTTAAAATCAAATTTCTCCAGACCCGCTACGATTCACGCATGACACGCCCCTCTCAAGCCATCATCGATCTGAATGCACTGCGACATAACTACAGTCGAATGCGTGCCCTGCATGGCGCTCGAGCGCTCGCAATCGTCAAAGCCAACGCCTATGGGCATGGCGCCCTGCACTGCGCACGCGCACTAAGTGCATACGGTGTGGATGGCCTTGGGGTAGCCTTCACCGCCGAAGCCCTTGAACTCAGAACCGGCGGCATTCAATTACCCATCTTGGTGCTTGAGGGGTTTTTTGATGGCGAGGAGCTGATTGCCGCAGCAACGCAGGGACTCTGGACGACTGTACAGCAGGAGTCACAACTGCGCCTGATCGAGCAGACGTCATTGCCCGCGCAATCCATTCATGCCTGGCTCAAGATTGATACAGGCATGCATCGGGCGGGTTTTGATCCTGCTCAGGTCGAACACGTCTACAACAGACTGGTTGCTTGTCCGAGCGTCGCTTCGGTCACTTTCATGACGCATTTTGCCTGTTCAGATGAGCCTGACCAGGCAATGACGGCCAGACAGATTGCAATATTTGACCAGGCCACGGCGCACTTGCCAGGCGCCCGGAGCATGGGTAATTCTGGCGGCATCATTGGCTGGCCGCAATCTCGCAGGGACTGGGCCAGACCAGGCATTGTGCTGTATGGCGCCGACCCGATGCCCACGCATGATCATGGCCTCATTCCAGTCATGACCCTTCAGAGCCAGGTCTTCGCTGTCAAAACGATCCAGCCTGGCGAGACTGTAGGGTACGGCGCGACCTTTGTTGCGGACCGCCCGACACGCTCAGGTTTGGTGGCAATTGGTTATGCCGACGGTTATCCACGCTCCACCCCAACGGGCACTCCGATTGCGGTCGATGGGCAATTGACACGCACAATCGGGCGCGTCTCCATGGACATGATGAGTGTTGACCTGACCGATTTCCCTGAACTCGGGATTGGTAGCGTAGTCGAGTGCTGGGGAAAACAGATTGATGTGAATCTGGTTGCACAAGCTTCTGGCACGATCTCCTACGAGCTCCTTTGTAATGTCAAAAGAGTGCCTCGAGTCTACGTTGGTGATTAAGCGCCTCGATTCTACGTTGGTGATTAACCCCTTGTTATCAGAGCATTCCAACACGCTATCTCGAACGATGCATGCTCGATAAGTCATTACCAGTTTAGAATCTCCCAAACATCTGGTAGATCACAATGCAACTCGCAACCTGGAACGTCAATTCCTTAAAAGTACGCCTCCCTCAGGTATTAGCCTGGCTTGAGGCTAATCCCGTTGATGCACTCTGTCTTCAAGAACTCAAACTTGATCATGACAAGTTTCCGCTCCAGGCTTTTACTGACATCGGGTATCACGCGGGCTGGACCGGTCAAAAGACTTACAACGGCGTGGCCGTGATTTCTCGTCATCCGGGTATAGAAATTATCCGCAATATTCCTGGCTTCGATGATCCCCAGCAACGGGTGCTAGCGATCACCCTGCCCTTTGGTGAGAGTCAAATAAGAGTTGTTTGCGCGTACTGCCCCAATGGACAGTCGCTCGACAGTGACAAGTACGTCTATAAGCTCGCCTGGTATCAGGCGTTTGAAGCATGGCTCGCCACCGAAATGCAACTCTATCCCAATATTGCCGTGCTGGGCGATTACAACATCGCCCCAAAAGACGAAGATGTTCATAACCCCGAAAAATGGGTGGGTCAGGTGTTGGTCTCTGAACCCGAACGTGCCGCACTGACACGCCTGTTGGATCTCGGTTTAACAGACGCCTTCAGGCTCTTTGAGCAGCCTCCTAAATCCTTTAGTTGGTGGGATTACCGGATGAATGGCTTTAAACGTAATGCAGGGATGCGCATCGACCATGTTCTGCTGTCCAAGCCGTTAGTCGAGTTGTGTGAATCATGCGTGATTGATAAAGGACCACGTGCCAACGAACAGCCCTCGGATCACACGCCAGTGATTGCTACGCTCAGATGCGCCTGAGCGCAGGACTAGCCGATCAAGCGTAAAAGTAACAAGGGCAAGCGAGAACCAGGCGAAGTCTAAAACTGGTGCCTGAGCCCGACCCCCATCACCGCACTCTGCGCCGAACTCACCATTGCAAAATTGTTCGCATAGGACACATAGGCGTATAAGTTTGTCCGCTTGGTAAAGTTGTAAAGGTAACCTGCACTGTAAATGGTCTGATTCGCTGTCGTGCTACTCACAAAGGGGCCGGTTGGTTGCGCCATTTGCCACGAAAAAAACAGACTTGTACGATCGATCGGAACGGTTAGCCCGAGCATGTATGAATCATAGGCAACATTCGAGGCGAACAAAACACCAGCACCCAGGGAACTGTTGGACAAAAGTGTGCCACTGGTGGCGCCCGTACCTGAGTCTTGCCCGACAATACTGCCATTACGTGTCTGACCGTAGGCCGCTGAAAGCTTGATCAGATTCAGGTCATAGACGCCGCCCAGCAACCAAGCGGTAGGATTGGGCGATGGCGGACCATTCGGAATATTTGCAGGTCCGCTCAGCGAATCAAACGCTGCAGAGACCAGCAGCGGCCCTTGCTGATAGGTCAGGCCGAGCGTGAGCGCACGCAAATTATTGTCTGCCGAGTATTGGTATGGGTTGCTGCTAATTACACAACCACTTGCCGTGCAAGAGCCATTATCAGCATAGATACTCGACAGAGTGGTCGCAAAGGAATAACCGGCACCCAGGGTAAGACCTCCTAAAGACCGGCTCTGTACCAACACCATATTCGAGTAACGCAATGAGTTGACCGAGCTAAACGAGGTGCCAAGACTCGCTTGACCAAAGACTTCGGCAAAGGGATCAACCGGCATGAAGTAACGGCGTGCCAGATTGATCTGGCGACCAAAATCAATCTGACCTAATTCAACATTTGCAATGCCCATGGTCGACTGCCGTCCAAATAATCGCCCTTCTTGTTGCGCGGTGCCATTGGACGGATTAAAACCATTCTCGAGCATAAAACGCAGCGTTGTCCCACCGCCCAGATCACTGCTACCACGCAGACCGATTCTGGATCCGCCCTCAACCCCACTGGCAATACCAAGAAACGTGCCACTTTGGAACACATTTTGGATCGTTTGCTGGCTGTGTGCATATTGAATACCCATATCAACGATACCGTAAAGCTCAAGCGCGCCTTCTGCCCTGACCGTCAAAGCGATCAGGCACAATAAGAGCAGTCCAATTGAACGTATTTTTTTCATGAGTTAGGGATGTTGCAATGGTCGTGCGAGAGCAAGTACGCATGTTAGTCCCGTAAAAAGCCAAGAACCGTCACTTAAAACCGTAAAATCAAAAAAAGAGGATATTGAACATGTTAAAGATCTGGGGTCGTATTTCTTCAATCAATGTACGTAAAGTGGTCTGGGCTGCACAGGAACTCGGGCTGGACTTCGAACGGATTGACGCGGGTGGTGCCTTTGGTGTGGTCAAGACACCTGAGTACATTGCGCTCAACCCGAACTCTGTCGTCCCGACACTGATTGATGGTGATTTTGTATTGTGGGAATCGAACGTCATCGTGCGCTATCTGTGTGCGAAGTTTTCCATGGGCAATCTGTACCCGACGGACTTGCAGGAAAGATTTGATGCAGAACGCTGGATGGACTGGCAGCAAACAACATTCAGCCCTTCCGGGCGCAATGCGTTCTGGGAACTGATTCGTGTCTCAGATGCCGAGCGGGACATGAAAAAAGTCGAGGCTTCAATTGCCTCGACTGAGCCGTTACTGGACCGACTGGAACACCACCTGAGCCAACACCCCTATATGTCGTGCGGGCGCCTGACTATGGCCGATATCCCGCTCGCATGCGAAATCCATCGCTGGTTTGGTCTGGGCGTGTCGAGCACAAAGCGCCCCCATGTAGAGGCTTGGTATGCAAAGATTCTCGCACGGTCTGCCTCGAATGGCGTGTTGACAGTGTCCTTGTCCTGAGCTAAAGCTGTGAGGCCTTTTGCGAAAAAAAGAATCCTGCTGGAGTGTGCAGGATCCTGATTTCAACAACAAACAGTCCGGTTAAACCGCAGGATCTCGCATTTCCTTGCGGATCTGATCGATCTCAGCCAGTACTTCGGCGCTCAGTACTGTGCCGTAAGCATCAATATCCTCATCGAGTTGCGCGATACTGGTCACACCAATAATCGTGCTGCTCACCTGCCACTTGTTATAACAAAAAGCCAATGCCATCTGCGTAGGCGTCATACCGTGATCACCAGCCAGGGAGTTGTAGCGACGCGCTGCCACCAAGGCCTCTTCACGACCCCAACGCTGTTTACGCACCGACTCATATTTGGCAATCCGTCCCTGGGCAGGTGCATCAGGACCGGTAATGCCGCTTTGATCGTATTTACCCGTCAACAATCCAAACGCCAGTGGTGAATAAGCAAGCAACGAAACGCCCAGGCGATACAGCGATTCATCCAGAGCATTCTCAACCGTGCGGTTTAACAGGCAATACACGTTCTGGACTGATGCGATTCTGGGTAATCCATGCATTTCGGCCAGGCGAACAAACTCATGCACGCCATAGGGGGTCTCGTTTGAGACACCGATTTCGCGGACTTTACCCGCCCGGACCAGACGCCCCAGCGCCTCGAGCTGTGCGTGAATAGGAGTCAGCGCAGGATTATCCTGGGCGGGATCGAAATACATCTGGCCAAAGGCGGGCACATGACGCACCGGCCAGTGAATCTGATACAGATCAATGGCGTCTGTTTGCAAGCGCTTAAGGCTTGCGTGACAGGCGTTTTCGATATCCTCCCCGGTAAGATCGGGGCGCCCCTCACGAATCCAGGGCATGCCGCGCGGTGGTCCAGCCACCTTGGTCGCCACAATGATCTGATCACGTACATGCGGGCGACTGGCAAGCCAGGTACCAATAATGGTCTCGGTCCGGGTATAGGTCTCTGCCCTGACAGGGACCGCATACATTTCTGCTGTATCCAGAAAGTTAATGCCGCGCTCCAGCGCATGGTCGAGGATCTTGTGCGCCAGCGCCTCATCGACCTGCTCACCAAAAGTCATCGTTCCGAGACAAATAGGTGTGACTGCGAGTTGGGATTGCCCCAGTTTGATATGTTTCATTTAAAGAATGGGTCCTTGGTCAAGCGGGCTGTGGAATGGGTGCAGTGGGTGCGTGTACCGAACACTATAGATGACGTTCACTGTTTATGTAAAAGACCTGCTTCCATAGACAAAAACATGCTTAGACCAACATTTTGGTAAAGTTTGAAGCATTGTGAACAAAAATAACTCTGGAGCAAACTTTGACATCCCCTACCTCTAACAATAAGGTCGCAGTCGTCACCGGTGGCGCACGCGGTATCGGTTTGGCGGTTGCCAACTGGTTCCTGGCACACGACTACCGGGTCGCGCTGATTGATATTGATGCGGATACCCTCAAGCAAACCGAACAGAATTTCAACGACTCCATGCGCGTGCTGGCTATCAATGCAGATGTCTCACAACCGAACCAGGTTCAGGCAGCGATTAACCAGGTTGAACAAAAGTTTGGGCGTATTGATGCGCTGGTCAACAATGCCGGGGTCGCGGTCTTTAAACCTATTGGTCAAACTTCCTTCGAAGAATTCCGCCATGTCCTGGGCACCAACCTGGATGGCGCGTTCCTCTGCTCGCAAGCTTGTGTCGAGGTCATGAAAAAGTCTGGAGATGGCGGCGCGATCGTCAACATCGCCTCGATCTCTGGCCTGCGTGCCAGCACGTTGCGGGTGGCCTATGGCACCAGCAAAGCGGCACTCTTGCATCTGACCAAACAACAAGCGGTTGAGCTGGGTACGGTTGGCATTCGCGCCAACGCGGTTGCACCAGGACCGGTGGATACAGAAATGGCCAAGCTCGTGCATAGCGTAGCCATTCGCTCCGATTACTACGACACCATTCCCATGAACCGGTATGGCACACCCGAAGAAATCGCCAATGCAGTTGGCTTTTTGTGCAGCCCGGCGGCTTCATTCATCAATGGACAATTCCTCGCCGTGGATGGTGGCTTTGACGCCTCGGGCGTCGGGATTCCAACTTTGCGCAACACCCAGTAAGATCAGTCAGCCTTGACACAACAGGCACCTATTTCAGTCTCCTACAATAAGAGGCACCACACATGAATCAACCTTATATCGTTGGCTGGGGTCACACCCCTTTTGGCAAACTCGACAATATTGAGCTCGAGCAACTGATCAGAGACGCAGCGCTGCCTGCGATCGAAAGCGCGGGACTTGAACCGAGTGACATTGATGGTATTTTTGTGGGGCACTTTAACGCAGGTTTTGTGCCACAGGACTTCAGTGGCGCGCTGATGGGTGTGGCTATTCCTGAATTTCGTCATACGCCAGCGGTTCGGATGGAGAATGCCTGCGCGACAGGATCAGCTGCAATCTGGGCCGCGATGGACGCACTCGCAAGTGGACGGATGAAACACGTACTCGTGCTCGGCATGGAAAAAATGAACACCTTGCCGAATCAGCAGATTGGCGAGATCTTGCTTAAAGCCTCCTATGTCAAAGAAGAAGGCAATACACCGGGTGGTTTTGCGGGTGTGTTTGGCCAGATTGCCGGTGAGTACTTCACACGTTATGGAGATCAGTCCGATGCATTGGCTGCGATTTCTGCAAAGAACCATGCCAATGGTGTGCACAATCCTTACGCGCACATGAAACGCGACCTGGGCTTTGATTTCTGCCGCAATCCTTCGGATAAGAACCCGTTTGTTGCAGGCCCTCTCAAACGTTCGGATTGTTCTCTGGTAAGTGACGGTGCCGCAGCCCTCGTCCTGTCGAGCACACCCCTGGCTGGTGCCAAGGTACCTGCTGTGCGCTGGCGCTCGCGCACCCATGTCAATGAGTTTTTGCCTTTGTCACGACGCGATCCCACCAAATTCGAAGGTGCCGCTCTCGCCTGGCAAAAGGGACTGGCTGCGGCAAACAATACCTTGAACGACATTCACTTCGTCGAAACACATGATTGTTTTACGATTGCCGAATTGCTTGAGTACGAAGCGATGGGCCTGGCTCCACAAGGCCAGGGTGCGCGTGTCATTCTTGACGGTGTGACGCGTAAAGATGGCAAGCTGCCGGTCAACCCTTCGGGTGGCCTGAAGTCACGCGGACATCCGATTGGAGCAACCGGCGTGTCCCAGCACGTAATGGCGGCAATGCAATTGTCCGGTACTGCAGGCGACATGCAAATTAACGGAGCGCGTGTAGGCGCCGTATTCAACATGGGTGGT
>CANBUF010000066.1 GCA_947372575.1 Alcaligenaceae bacterium
TGATGACGAGCAAAAAATTCTACAGACACGTCGAAATTCTCCAAAGAATACATTCTAAAAATATGACTGATCAGCGAGGGCCGCGCTCAGGTTTCCTGATCAAAATCGATCACAACTTTATCGGTCACGGGATAGCTCTGGCAAGTCAGTACAAAGCCGCGAGCGACCTCGTAATCCTCGAGAGCAAAATTAACATCCATGTCGACTTCCCCTTCAATGACCTTGCAGCGACAAGTTGAACAGACCCCACCCTTGCACGAGTAAGGCAGTTCGAGGCCTTGTGCGAGTGCAGCATCCAGTAGGTTGTCCTGGTTTTTTTCGATCATCAGTGTGCGTGTGTGACCATCCTGAATGACGGTCAGTTCACATTCACCCTTGCCGGGAGCGACACGTGCCTCATGCCCCGTTTTTAAGGCGCGAGGCCCTTTGGGTGCACCAAACAATTCAAATTTGATGCGATCCTTAAGAATGCCTTTTTCCTGAAGCCCTTGCACGACATCCTCAATCATGGTCTGCGGACCACAGACAAACGCGTAATCAATTTCGGAGGGATCGAGCCAGACTGAAAGCAATTCATTGACCTTAGGACCGTCGAGTCTGCCATTGAACAACTCAATATCCTGATTTTCACGGCTCATCACAAACACAACTGAAAACCGTTCCATATAGAGGTTTTTCAGGTCTTCGATTTCTTCGCGGAACAAGACTGAGGACGAAGCACGATTGCCATAAAACAAGGTAAAACGGCTCTCTGGTTCTATCGAAAGCGCAGTCTTGACCAGTGAAAAGATAGGCGTGATGCCACTGCCTACGGCAAAGGCTACATAGTGACGTGAATGCTCTGGGGCGAAGTCCACCGTAAAGTTGCCGGCAGGTGGCATCACATCAATCACCTGGCCAGACTGCAGTTCAGTATTGGCCCAGGTTGAAAATGCACCATCGTCCAGGCGCTTGATCGCCACGCGCAGCACACCATCAAGCGGCGCCGAGCAAATCGAATAGGAACGTCGGACTTCCTGACCGCCGAGCTCAGTGCGCAAGGTCAGATATTGTCCTGGGCGAAAGTTGTAGAGGCCCTCCAGGGCTGGCGGCACTTCAAACGTGACGACGACTGCATCACGAGTATTACGTGCAACAGACATCACTGGCAAAGAATAAAATTGACTCATCACGGCACCCTGATTAGTGCGTTTTAAAATAATCAAATGGTTCTCGACAGGCCGAACACCGATAGAGTGCTTTGCATGCTGTTGAACCAAAATCACTGATCAGCCTGGTCGAGTTGGATCCGCATTGCGGACAGGGCACAGGCGGCATCGCGGCACGGGGCTTGAGGCCAGAGATATCAATCGCGGACTGAACGGGTGGCGCAATGCCATAACCTTTGAGCGCCTCACGCCCTTTTGGAGTCATCCAGTCAGTCGTCCATGCCGGTGAGATTTGCGTGGCAACCCGCACCTCATCGATTGCGTGATCGTGAAGACACTGTTCGATGCCTTGCGTAATTTCGAACATCGCAGGACAGCCGGAATAGGTTGGCGTAATGGTCACGACGCAGACCCCCTGCTCCCAGGCAACGTCTCGGACGACGCCAAGGTCAACAATCGACAAAACAGGAATTTCAGGATCGGCCACGCTGCCAAGCCATTGCATGATCTGTTCTGGTTGCGCGGGCACTGTCAGCCCTGGATTCACCACGAAGCTCCAGGGTAGGCTCTAGGCAGGAACTGCATCTCTGCGAGCAGAAAGCCCAGGTGCTCGGTATGACGTCCGCTGCGTCCCCCACGAAAGGCCATATGCATGGCCGCTTCAGGCGCTGGTAGCGTCAGTGTCGACTCGGCAATCACCTGCGCAACATGCGCTTGCCAGGCGGGCTGTAATGATGAAAGCAATGGCCCCCATCCTTGTTTGTCCCAAACTGCATCGACCTCATCATCGACAAAGAGTTCGCCGACATAAGGCCAGAGTGCGTCGATGGCCTGCTGCATACGCTGGTGGCTTTCGGTCGTGCCGTCGCCCAAGCGAATCACCATATCCGACGACCGTCTGACGTGATAAGTCACCTCTTTAAGGGATTTTGTAGCAATGGCTGCGATATCTTCACGACTCGATTGCGTCAATTTCTCAAGCAACAAGTAATGCCATACATCAAAGAAAAACTGACGTACCATCGTTCGGGCGTAATCCTGATCTGGCAGTTCAGCCAGCAGTACATTGCGGAATTGATGCGCATCGCGCAAATAGGCGATTGCGTCTTCGTCTCGTCCAGCTTGCTCGAGCTCTCCAGCCAAGGTGAGCCACAAGCGCGCCTGACCCAGCAAATCAAGGGAAACATTGGTCAGCGCCATGTCTTCTTCGATGGCTGGACCGTGTCCGCACCAGGCCGATAATCTTTGCGAAAGCACCAGCGCACTATCGCCCACCCGCAAGAGGCCTTCGACCAGCGGAGTATTCTTTAACTTGGAAGCAGCAGTCATGTTCCCGGCCTTACATGTGCTTGACTTCTTCCGGCATCGGGAAGAAAGTCGGATGGCGATAGACCTTGCTATTTGCAGGCTCGAACAGCGAACCTTTTTCGGCCGGGCTACTCGCGGTGATGTCGGCTGCGCGTACAACCCAGATGCTCATTCCCTCATTGCGGCGCGTATAAACATCTCGCGCGTGATTGATTGCCATTTCTGCATCAGTCGCATGCAAACTGCCAACATGCTTATGTGCCAAGCCATGCTGACTACGTATGAAGACTTCCCAGAGAGGTACGTTTTTAGTTGTCATGTCTATTCCTCATCTCCAGACTTAAGTCTGGCTGATTTCAATGATGTGAGCGGCTCAGGCAGCTACCCGCGCTTCTTTTTTTTCGGCATAGGCTGTCATGGCTTCTCGCACCCAGGCACCCTCTGCGTGCGCATCGCGCCTGGCTTGCAGACGTTCGCGGTTACAGGGGCCATTACCCTTGAGTACGGCATAGAATTCTGACCAGTCAATCTCGCCAAAATCATAATGACCGCGCGCAGCATTCCATTTCAAATCAGGATCCGGTACCGTCAACCCTAAAAACTCAGCCTGGGGGACGGTCTGGTCAACCATCTTCTGACGCAATTCGTCATTTGAGAACAGCTTGATCTTCCAGGCCATCGATTGCGCACTATTGGTCGACTCTGCATCGGAAGGGCCGAACATCATCAGTGCAGGCCACCACCAGCGATTAAATGCCTCTTGCACCATCGCACGTTGCGCGTCGGTGCCGTCCTTGCACATGGACAGCAGCAAATCATAGCCCTGGCGCTGATGAAAGGATTCTTCTTTGCAGACACGCACCATGGCACGCGCGTAAGGTCCATAAGAGCATCGGCATAGCGGAATCTGATTAATAATGGCCGAGCCATCCACCAGCCAGCCAATCATGCCAATATCAGCCCAGGTCAACGTGGGATAGTTAAAAATACTTGAATATTTTGCGCGGCCTGCAAGTAAATCGTCGACCAAGTCTTCACGTGACACGCCAAGCGTTTCGGCAGCACTGTAGAGATATAGACCGTGTCCGCCCTCGTCCTGAATCTTAGCGAGCAAAATCGCTTTACGCTTGAGCGAGGGTGCGCGCGTGACCCAATTACCCTCGGGCAACATCCCAACAATTTCTGAATGTGCATGCTGGGAAATCTGGCGTACCAGTGTCTTACGGTACGCCTCTGGCATCCAGTCTTTAGGTTCGATCTTGATGCCGTCATCGATACGGCGCTGAAAAGCCTGCTCGGCACCGGAGAGCTGATCTACAGTTCTGACCTGCGTGACGCCGGTTTCGACAAGTTGCGCGTACATAGGGCTCCCTCGGGAATGGTGAATGATTCAGTTGTGCGGTGAATACAACGTGACTATATTATTTAATACATAATTTTAACTGTCAACATAAATACTGTATCGCTTTCAATTTTATGTATCATATTGAGGATTACCCTAATTCAGTACATTCTCTTTTGACTGCAACGCATGCCAAAAACAAATTTAAAACTTCGTGCGCATCTGAACTCCTTGATTCAGGAGGATCCTCCCCGCGCCAAGTCACTGTGTGTGACCGTGCTGGGCGATGAGGTCGGGCCGCACGGCGGCGTGGCATGGCTGGGAGAGCTGATCGCGTTGCTTGAGCCTCTGGGCATCAACGAACGCCTGCTCAGGACGAGCGTATTTAGACTGGTCGCACAAGGCTGGCTTAAATCCGAGCGCGAGGGCAGGCGTTCAAGGTATGCGCTCGCAGATCAGGGCATCAAACTCACTGCACGTGCCTCTGGCCGGATCTATGTGGGTCCGCCAATTGAATGGGATGACTCCTGGACGATCGTCATCTTGCCTCGCGTTGGCAGCCATGGTCTGGCCGAGCGCACTGCACTGAAGAATCAGTTGGTATGGGAGGGTTTTGGGGTGCTGGCACCTGGCGTCTTTGCGCATCCGCACGCAGATGCGCGCGTTGCACACGATATTCTTGAAAAACTGGGCATTCCAGACCTGGCACTGGTTTTACATGCCAATGACAACCCCGCGCCTACCGGTCTGCCGATTGCAAGTCTTGCAAACCAGTGCTGGAATCTGGACGCACTATCGATTCAGTATCAGCGATTTTATGAACGGTTTGCGCCATTCGAGCAGTTGATCGGACCTGAAATCGAACCAGAGCTTGCGCACATGCTGCGCGCGTTGCTCGTGCATGCCTGGCGACGGGTTGTCCTGCACGATCCACAATTGCCTGCAGCCATGCTGCCTGCACGCTGGCCCGGACAGACTGCCCGCACATTATGCGCAAGACTTTATTGGCGGCTGTTTGTAGGGAGTGAGCACTACCTTCAGGAGCGGCTGAAACCTGAAAACACGCTGCACCCGCCAATTGCAGACTCAGTCTTTACGCGCTTTGGCGGTGCGCCTGAGTCAGTGATTATGGCTGTACGTCAGCAACGCCATCTAGCCTGATGAAGTGCTCGCGGTAGTATTTCAGTTCTTCGATTGATTCATGAATATCGGCAAGCGCTTCGTGCTTGCTGTGCTTTTCAAAACCCTTGAGTAGTGCGGGTTTCCAGCGACGTGCAAGCTCTTTGAGGGTGCTGACATCAATGGTGCGGTAGTGAAAGAACTGCTCGAGTTTTGGCATGTAATTGAACATGAACCGGCGATCCTGGCTCACCGTGTTGCCACACAAAGGTGATTTGCCTGCTGGCACGTATTGAGACATAAAAGCAATCAATTCGTCTTCGGCTTGTGCCTCTGTCGTGGTTGAGGCCTTGACTTTCGCAGTCAGTCCGCTTTTGCCATGTGTCGAAATATTCCACTTGTCCATGGCATCGAGCAAGCTGTCGGGCTGATGGATCACCAATACCGGGCCTTCTGCCACCACGGTCAAATCGGGTTCTGTAATGACTACGGCGACTTCGATGATGCGTTCTTTTTCTGGATCCAGGCCAGTCATCTCCATGTCGACCCACACCAGACGGAACTCGTTGGTTGTAGGGGTCGCGATCGCGGTCTTAGCCCCTTTTTTTACAGCCTTGGCAGTGGTGTTAGCCATATAATCATCCAATTAAAACGTGATTTTCTCACACCAACAGGTCTTATGCTCACCACACTCTTTATCGCTTTCTTGCTCTCAACCTTGGTAGTGCGTCTCTGGCTCGCCACGCGTCAGGTTCGGCATGTGCTGTCGCATCGTTCTGCTGTACCGTCGGAATTTGCTGGACGCATCAGTCTGAGCAGTCATCAGCGTGCCGCAGACTATACCGCTGCGCGGGTTCGGCTAGCTGTTTTTGAGACAATTTTTGATGCCGCTGTGCTGGTTGTTTTGACCCTGATGGGTGGCTTGCAGTTGCTCGATACGTTTGTCAGCACGCTTGCGACGCATGAACTGTTGCGTCAGATCCTGCTGATGGTGAGCCTGGGACTAGTGCTCGGTGTGTTGGGACTGCCTTTTTCGGTTTATCGCCAGTTCGGACTCGAAGCAAAATTCGGCTTTAACCGGATGACACCCCGACTGTTCGTCATGGATGCCATCAAAGGCCTGCTTGTGGCGGCAATTATGGGCCTGCCCCTTCTCGCAGCCGTATTGTGGCTGATGGCCGAGGCTGGTCCTCTGTGGTGGCTCTGGGCCTGGGGCTTATGGTCCGGCTTTAACATCCTGGCGCTGCTGATTTATCCAACCTGGATCGCTCCCCTATTTAATAAATTCACCCCGCTTGCCGATGCGAACCTCGCCACCAGCATCAATGCCCTAGCCAAACGTTGTGGCTTTGCCTTAAATGGCCTGTTTGTCATGGATGGATCCAAACGCTCGGCGCACGGCAACGCCTATTTCACGGGGTTTGGACGTACCCGCAGGATTGTATTTTTCGATACCCTGCTCTCTCGCCTGACGACTGATGAAATCATTGCGGTCCTGGCACATGAGCTGGGGCATTTCAAGCACCATCACGTCATCAAACGCATGGTGATGAGCTTTGCAGGCGCTCTCTTTTTCTTTGCCATCCTGGGCTGGCTCGCGCAGCAAACCTGGTTCTACACCGATTTGGGCGTGATGCCTCGCCTGGGTGGCCGCAATGATGCAATGGCGCTGATTCTTTTTTTCATGGTGATTCCGGTCTTTACGTTTGCACTCACGCCACTGTTTAGCTGGCTTTCGCGCAAAGATGAGTTTCAGGCAGACCATTTCGCCTCCACCCAGAGCGATGCACATCAACTGGTGTCCGCGCTGGTCAAACTGGTGGATGACAATGCCTCGACGCTGACACCGGACCCGGTGCACTCAGCCTTCTATGACAGCCATCCTCCAGCCGCCATCCGTATTCAACAGCTGCTGGCAGCATGACCGCCCACGTGCAGGGTCGCGTCATTGCGGCACACGGTCGGCACTATACGGTTGAACTGCCTGAAGGTGACTTGATCAAGTGCTTTCCGCGGGGCAAGAAAAATGATGCGACCGTCGGCGATTATGTGGAGCTGACCATGCAGGGGCAGGACGAGGCCGCGCTTGAAAAAGTGCTGGAACGTAAAAACCTGCTGTTCAGATCTGACGAGTCACGCAGCAAACAATTTGCGGCCAATGTCGATCAGTTAATGATCATCATCGCCGTCGCACCGAACTTTTCGGATGACTTGCTGGGCCGCACACTCGCGGGCGCTTGGTCAGCAGGCATCACGCCTGTAATTGTGCTCAACAAAGTTGACTTGCTCGATGGACTTGAGGCCGCACGCGCCAAGCTCGCGCCCTTTCATCAACTCGGTGTGCAGATTATTGAAATTTGCGCGCGAGATCCGCAACAAGTGCAAGAACGCATCCTGCCCTTGCTCAAGGACAAGACCACACTGTTGCTCGGTCAAAGTGCCATGGGCAAATCCACGCTGCTCAACACGCTCGTGCCTCTCGCCATGGCAGCCACACGCGAACACTCTATCGCACTGGGAGCTGGCAAACACACCACCACCAGCACGCGTCTCTACCATTTGCCCGAAGCTGGCGGTGATCTGATCGACTCCCCTGGCTTTCAGGGCTTTGGATTGCTACACCTGAGTCGCGAAGACATCGAACGTGGCTTTCCTGAGTTCAGCCCTTACATTCCAGAGTGCCGTTTTTATAACTGTACGCATCAGCATGAACCAAACTGTGGTGTCCTGGCAGCACTGGGTCGGCATGAAATCAATGCGGCCAGGCACGCGCTTTACATCCGCCTGATCGAAGCCAAAGCAGCGCACGATTCCTATAGCTAAGTTGAGGTCTGGGCAGAGGCTGCCTCAGACAGAATCTGACACAGTCCAAGCAGCATGGCAGCTGTCGCGCCCCAAATAAAATACTGATTCCAAGGTGCAGAATAATATTGTCGCGTGCTGCCATCAGTCAGGGTCGCGTGGTGCAGACGGAAGTGTTCAGGATTTGTCAGAAATGCGAGCGGCACTTCGAATACCTCGGCCACCTCGAACGTATCCGGACTCAGCTCAAAACCTGGCCTCACCAGTGCCGTCACAGGCGTAATAGCAAAGCCTGACGAAGTCAGGTACCTGGGCAGCTCACCGAGCACTTCCACAAAGTCCCGCATCAAGCCTGTCTCTTCTTCTGTTTCGCGCAATGCGGCCGCCACCACACTTTCATCACTTGACTCGATTCGTCCCCCCGGAAAACTGATCTGCCCGGCATGATCGTTCAAATGGGCGGTGCGTTGCGTGAGCAACACCGTCAAGCCCTCAGGGCGCATGACCAGCGGCACCAGCACTGCGGCCTCGACGGGCGTGCCTTCGCGTCCTGGATAGCGCTTGGCGGACTCATCCGGAATATCCAGACTGCGCTGGATATTCGAAGACAGCACCGAACGGATCGCACTGGCAGTCAAAAGTTCTGCGGGGACGGC
>CANBUF010000067.1 GCA_947372575.1 Alcaligenaceae bacterium
GTTCGCCAACAGATTGAGGCGCTCATTCTCGAAGCCGACGTCTTGATCGAGCAATTTCGTCCTGGTGTCATGCAGCGCCTGGGCTTGGGGTATGACGCCGTCTCGCGCCTCAATCCCCGTTTGATTTATTGTTCTATCACCGGCTTTGGGCAAACAGGTCCCTACTCCCAGTTAGCGTCTCATGATCTGAACTATCAGGCGCAGTCTGGCATGCTCAACCTCACAGCGGACGACCAGGGCAAACCTGGCTTACCCCCGATGCTGACCGCGGATCTGGCCGGAGGCGCTTATCCGGCAATGATGAATATTTTGTTGGGTTTACGCAAACGCGATCAGGATGGCTTGGGTTGTCATATCGATGTATCAATGTCCGACAATCTATTTCCACTGATGTACTGGGGACTCGGCAACGGTTGGAGCACGGGCAACTGGCCCGCACCGAATAGCAGCCTGGTGACAGGTGGTACCGCACGCTATCAGATATACCAGACCGCGGATAACAAATTCCTGGCTGCCGCGCCGCTCGAAGATAAATTCTGGGAAACATTCTTAGATGTAATTGGCGCACCTGAGTTACGCGATATAGAAAATACCGCCTTGGTCAAAGCCAGCATTGCCAAAATCATTGCAGGAAAAACAGCCGCAGCATGGATGGAGCTGTTCAAAGGACGCGATACCTGCGTATCTGAAATCATCGGACTCGAGCAAGCCGTACAAGATCCGCATTTCCAGGAACGTGGGCTGTTCAACCGTAGCGTGAGCTCGGCACAGGGCGCAAAGATCCCGGCACTCCCTACTTCAGTGAGTCCTGTTTTTCTGGCGAAAGAAAACAACGTCCGCAGTCCGGAATTAGGTCAACACACCACTGAAATTTTGAAATAGCATTTATACATATAAAAAGTTTTTAAAAACATACGGAGAAGACAATGAAATTTAAACTGACTGCACTCGCTGCACTCACCTTAGGCACGTTATTGACAGTCCAGGCTTACGCCCAGGCAGACAAGCCCATTCGTATTGGCGCACTGGTCGATATGTCCGGCATTTATTCCGCGCATGGCGGACCCGGCATGGTGACTGCAGTCAATATGGCTATTGAAGACTTTGGTGGCAAAGTGCTCGGCCGACCCATCGAAGTTTTATCGGCTAATTATCAGAATAAAGTTGATATTGCGTCTGCACGTGCACGAGAATGGTATGACCGTGATGATGTCAGTATGATCATCGAGTCAACCGACTCGGCCGCCTCACTCGCTTTGCAAAGAATTGGTAAAGAAAAGAAACGAATCACAATTTTTGCCGGCTCAGCGACGTCAGCCCTGACAAATGCGGAGTGTTCACCCTATGGCGTGCATTACGTCTATGACACCTATGCCTTGTCCCATGGCACAGGGATTGCTGTCACCAAGGCGGGCGGCGATAGCTGGTTCTTCATCACTGCAGACTATGCTTTTGGCCAGGCTCTTGAAAAAGATACCGCCGAAGTCGTGACCCAAAATGGTGGCAAAATCATCGGCTCGGTGCGCGCACCCTTGAACTCCCCTGATTTTTCTTCATACCTGCTCCAGGCACAAGCCTCCAAAGCAAAAGTCGTTGGTCTTGCCAACGCCGGCACCGATACGCAAAACTCTGTACGTCAAGCCAATGAATTTGGTATTACCCAAGGCGGTCAAAAACTGGTGACGCTATTGGTATTTTTGAATGACATTAAAGGCATGGGTTTAAAAATTGCCCAGGGCTTACAGTTTACGGACGGTTTCTATTGGGATTACAACGACGAAACCCGCGCGTTTGCCAATAAGTTTTATGCGCGTCACAAGGGGATGCCATCGATGGTACAGGCAGGTGCCTACTCTGCCACCATGCACTATTTGCAAGCTATTGCAGCAGCGGGCTCAACCGATGCGGATGCCGTCGCTGCAAAAATGCAAGAAGCACCCATCAATGATTTCTTTGCTAAAAACGGCAAAATCCGCGCTGACGGACGCATGGTCCACGACATGTACCTCGCAGAAGCCAAAAAACCTTCTGAATCAAAAAGCGAATGGGACTTGTTGAAAATCAATGCCGTGATTCCAGGTGATCAGGCATTCCGCCCCTTGTCCGAGAGCGTTTGCCCGCTCGTCAAAAAAGCGTCCTGATTCAATTTAAATTTGTCATCCCGTCATGCAAGGGTAGTCCCCGCGCGTGACGGATCATTTTCATAATAAAAAAGACAGAGACATGATTCTTAACATTGCATGCAGAATTCTGATGCTTGGCGCACTCGTGTGGCCAGCCCTTTCTATGGCTACTGAGCCCTGGCCAAACAAGCCCATCCGGATAGTGGTGACGTTTGCGCCAGGTGGCACCTCGGACGTCTTGTCCCGGGCGATTGCACCTGAACTGTCCAAGGCGCTGGGCCAACCTGTTGTTGTGGTGAATAAGCCTGGTGCGAACAGTATCATCGGCACGCAGGAAGTCGCCCGTTCCGCGCCTGATGGCTACACCATTGGTTTATTCATCAGTGCGCACTCCATCAACCCCTACATCAACAACCATCTGCCCTACGATTCAAAAAAAGATTTCATCCCACTTGCAATGCTTGCACTCATGCCTGGCCTGCTGACGGTCAATCCAAATGTGCCGGTCAAGACCGTGCAGGAGCTGATCGCTCTGGCGAAAGAAAATCCAGGCACACTTTCGTATGGCACACCAGGCGGACTGACCTCTGGTCAGCTTTCCATGCAGTACCTGATCAAACTTGCAGGCGTGGACATCACAGAAATTTCGTACAAAGGTGGTGGCCCCGCAATTGCTGACCTACTGGCGGGTCACATTCAGATGCTGATCAACAGTCCAACCTCAACGATTGCCCATGTTAAGACTGGCGGTCTGCGTGCACTCGCAACAACTGGAGCTAGACGCCCTGTGTCACTCGCCGACGTGCCGACAATTGCTGAGTCTGGCTTTCCGGGCTTTGAGCTGTATGAATGGTATGCGCTCTTTCTGCCCGCGGGCACGCCACCGGAAATCGTCACACGCTTGCACACCGAAGTCATGAAAGTCATGGCCTCACCCGAAATGGTCAAACGCATCGCAGATATTGGTGCAGAAAGCAGTACCGATACGCCCGAGCAGTTTGCTAGTTTCGTCGAAAAAGAGGATCTTGCCTGGGGCAAGATCATCAAAGCGATTGGCGTGCGCCCGGAGTAGCGTGACGTCAAATTGCCGTGAGTCGGGAAGTGTCCCGCTCACGGTCATGCTCACTGACCCAATCAGGGTCGAAAGCGTGAACCTGCATCGACCGAGATTACATCTCCGCTCATGTACTTTGCAGCATCCGAGGCAAAGAAGACAGCAAGGTTTGCAACCTCCTCGGCCTTACCCATTCGGCCGTAGGGTAAATTGGCCATCAGCTTGCCATACGCCTGACGATCCACCTCTGTTTTGGGATGCAGCAAATTATCGGTCCTGGGGGTATGAATCAGGCCAGGGTTAATGCCCAGCACTCGCACACCATGATCGACACTTTCGGCACCAAACGCTTTTGTAAACGCGATAAGAGAAGCATTGGCAATCGACGTACCAATCGAATTTGGATTGAGTTTTTCGCCAGCAATCCCGATGATGTTGATGATGACGCCAGACTTGCGCTGCATCATGTGGGGGTAGAGTGCGCGACTCAGCATGATGGTGGACATCACCTTACCCTCGAACCCCTCTCGAAACCCTGCTGGGTCAATATTGATGAGATTCCCCCGACCAATGGCACCCGCAGAGTTGATCAGGATTTCGGTCTCGGGGAAAGCTGCACCCAATTCCTCAGCACTGCCAGGCTCAGAGAGATTCACAGATTCGATCAATACGTCGACGGGATACTGAGCCTGAATATTTTGCCGTGCCTCTTTGAGTGAGGCCAAATCACGTGCCACCAGTCGCAAGGCACAGCCCTCTGCGGCGAGCGCTTGTGCAATTGCAAAGCCGATCCCTTTGGAGCCGCCCGTCACTAAAGCGACCTTACCCTTCAGGTTGAAATCCATTGTCTCTCCTCATGTTGTTGTTCTTAAAATGCAGCGCCAAAGGTAAAATGCAGCATCCAATATCCCGGTGGACTTTAGCATTCGGCGTGAGATGTTTCCAGTCCGTCCTAAATAAACCGCATACCCTAATCATGCCTGGCGCTGGGGGTGCTCGCATGCTTCAAAAGCCAGGATTTGATCGTCGGACAGGATTTTTAGCGCTTTATTGTGTATCGTTCTCCCTATGATCCACATTACAGAAATTCGCCTCCCAATTGAGCATGCTCCTGCAGCGCTTGAGGCAGCCATTATCGAGCGTTTAGGCATCGAATCTGACGACTTACTTGGCTTTGAAGTCTTCAAGCGCAGCTACGATGCGCGCAAGAATAGTGCCCTCTCCTTTATTTATACCGTTGATGTCAGTGTCAGGGACCCAGAATCGGTTCTCGCCAGATTTAAAGCTGATCTGCATATCAAGCCTGCGCCTGACACTAGCTACCATTTTGTGGCACAGGCCTCTGACATTGCTTTCTATGCAACCCGACTCAGACCTGTGGTGATCGGTTTTGGTCCCTGTGGGATTTTTGCAGCCCTGGTCCTTGCCCAGATGGGTTTTAAACCCATCGTGCTCGAGCGCGGTAAAGCTGTGCGTGAACGCACACTGGATACTTGGGGCTTGTGGCGTAAAAATGTGCTCAACCCCGAATCAAACGTGCAGTTTGGTGAAGGTGGCGCGGGTACGTTCTCTGACGGGAAGCTTTACAGCCAGATCAAAGACCCCCAGTTTTATGGCCGCAAAGTCATCCGAGAATTTATCAAAGCCGGAGCACCCGAAGAAATCCTTTATGTAGCTAAACCACATATCGGCACCTTCCGACTCGTCGGGGTGGTCGAAAAAATGCGTGAAGAAATCATTGCATTAGGCGGTGAAATCCGTTTTTCCCAAAAAGTTATTGGCTTTGATATCGAGCAGGGCCAGGTTCGTGGCGTGCGTCTTGAAAGCGGCGAGCACATCGCTGCCGATCATGTCATCCTCGCCCTCGGACACAGCGCACGTGATACGTTCCAGGCATTACACGATGACGGCGTCTACATGGAAGCCAAACCCTTCTCAATCGGGTTTCGCATCGAACACCCGCAATCCATGATCGATCGCGCCCGACTCGGTCCACATGCCGGCAGTCCACTCATCGGCGCAGCGGACTATAAGCTTGTGCACCATGCCAAAAATGGGCGTGCCGTATATAGCTTCTGCATGTGTCCGGGCGGGACCGTTGTGGCCGCTACCTCCGAACCCAATCGTGTGGTCACCAATGGCATGAGCCAGTACTCACGCAACGAACGCAATGCGAATGCCGGCATTGTCGTGGGCATCACCCCTGAAGATTATCCTGGTGGTCCTTTGGCTGGCATTGAGTTTCAACGCGCCATCGAATCAAAGGCATATGAGCTGGGTGGCGGCACCTACGAGGCACCTGGACAGCTCGTTGGGGACTTCCTTATGGGCCGGCCCTCGACAGCACTGGGCATTGTCACACCGTCCTATAAGCCAGGCGTTCACCTGACGGATCTTGCGAGCAGCCTGCCTGCTTACGCCATCGAAGCGATCCGTGAGGCCATTCCTGCTTTCGAAAAGCAGATCAAAGGTTTCTCCATGCACGATGCGGTACTGACGGGTGTTGAAACCAGAACGTCTTCACCTTTGCGGATCAAACGAGGTGATGACCTCCAGAGCGTAAACGTCAAAGGAATCTATCCGGCTGGCGAAGGCGCAGGCTACGCCGGCGGCATCCTCTCAGCTGGAGTAGACGGTATCCGTGTTGCCCAAGCTGTTGCCTTAAGCTACAAGGACGCATGAGCCGTACACGCAGGACGCGCACCGTGCGTCCTGAACTTGATCCCCTCAATATTTATGAGTACCCGACGCATCTGCGTCAGGAGATTGAGGCACTACCGAACGCCCCCGGGGTCTACACCTTTCATGGGGCGCAGGGTGATTTACCGCTGTATATCGGCAAAAGCGTGAATCTTCGTAGCCGAGTGCTCTCGCATTTGCGAACGGTCGATGAAGCGCGGATGCTGCGTCAAACTCAGCGGATCAGTCATATTCAAACCACAGGCGAAATCGGTGCCCTGCTGTTAGAAGCCAGCATGATCAAGCAACAGCAACCGTTATTTAATCAAAAATTGCGGCGTACCCGTCAAATGTGCTCGCTACGTCTGGTGGATGGTCGACCTGAAGTTGTCTATTCCCGTGATGTGAATTTTGCCTGCGAACCAGGCTTGTATGGTCTCTATGCCAGTCGTCATGCGGCATTGGAACATTTACGTAATTTGGCAAATGAACAGAAATTGTGCCTGGGTGTGCTCGGGATTGAAAAACTCCGATCGGGCCAGGCATGCTTTCGTGCAATGATTAACCGCTGCCAGGGCGCCTGTCGTGGCGACGAAACCCTGGCGAGTCATACGCAGCGTTTACTTGAGGTGCTGGAGCGCGAAAAAATATTTTGCTGGCCGTACCCGTCTGCCATTGGACTGGTGGAACGGCACGATACGCAGACGCAGATTCACGTCATTGATCACTGGTGTTATCTGGGCAGCGTGCGCAAAATCAGCGAGGCTAGGACACTCGAGCGGCAGGCCCCAGGCTTTGACGCGGACGGCTACAAGATCCTCTGTAAACCCATTCTGAACGGTTCCGCCGAAATCGTCAGTTTGGATTGAGTCTCACAGCCAGACCGCGCCGACGTCTCAGTCTGGTTTTAATGCAACGTTGTTAAGCTTGTTGATATCCTGTGGCCAGCTTTGTCTTTGTGCGGATTGCAATAAGATGCGGCCCCACGACATCCAGGCATCCCAGCCAATCCGCTTGTCCCAGGTATTGCCCCAGCTGGCGACGCACTGCAGGCCACTGGCCGCGAGGCGTTCGGCTTGCTCATAACGACGATGGGTCAGATGCAGTTGCGCCAACAGCAATTGCGGCTCGCCCACCCAGGGGTTCAGTTTAATTGCCTGCTCAAGCACACCCATCGATGCGGTCGAAGAAACCAACGGTTGATTTTGCGAAACAACAGACCAGTAAAGCGCCGCGGCAGAGGCCTCCTCGGCCGGCTGCAGAATCTGTGTACCACCCGCAAACACAGGTGGCTGAGGCAATATATTTTGCAAAGCGGGATGCTGCAGATAATTTGCCAGGCGTGACATTTGCCCAACCCGATACGTCGTGGGGCGCATCGGTCCGGGCCACAGGGCGGCAGCCCAGTGCACCTCAGCCGAGAGCGCCTGATAGTCAGGATATCCGGAATAAATATCGTCCTGATAGCTATACCATTGCTCGCAGATGTCGGCCATTGTTGTCACGATAAACACCGCAATATCATGAGGGGCAAGCCTATAGGGCTGACCCTCCAGTGTCATGGGCAGACTCCCATCTGCGGCGAGTTTGTCTTTAAAAAGTTCACGTACAAATTCCGTACGCGAGATGATGCAAAACAGATGAATCAGTCTCTCAGCCTCAACGCCAACGGCCTCTTGCAGACGACCGCGTTCAGTCTTGATATCGAATTTTGTCAAATCCACATGGGCATTACCATAAACACTGTGCAGCAGACCCAGTTGCCTGACATGCAGGGGTTGCTGCCACAGCGTGAGGGTGCGTGTGACACCAATCAGGTGATGACGAAACGTCCCGGCCTTATGCCAGTCCTGTCCAACGCCCCGACCCAGCACCAGGGGCATGACAGGCCCCAAGTCAGGATCATGTTGCAGCCACTCTTCGTCGAGCAAGCTGATTGCGCGACTCAATTGATTGGGGTCCAGCTTTTGTAATGAAGTTTGCATGATGTGTGTTGTCTCCTTTTTATATAGGTTCTGTTCTGTTCTGTTCTGTTCTGTTGTGCTGTGTTGTGTTGTGATGTGCTGTGGTGTCGTTCGTGAGCGTTATAGCGGTCTTGAAAGCACACGGCCTGGGCGAGCGCCGGTCGCACGACCGTGACTCCAGATAACCTCACCATTAACGATCACAGTTTCTATTCCCGCAGACAACGCAATGGGGTTTTCGTAGGTCGCGACTGCATCCACTGTTTCGTCATCAAACAGGGTGAGGTCTGCATAGGCGCCTTCTTTAAGCACGCCCCGATCTGTCAGTCCAAAATTCATCGCAGTCAATCCAGTCATTTTATGGACGGCTGTTTCGAGGGAAAACAAACCCAGTACCCGACGATAGTGCCCCAACACACGCGGGAAGGTCGCCCAGAGACGTGGATGAGGAGAGGCATCATGTGGCAGCCCATCCGAACCAATCATGGTGGGTCCGAACTGCAGAATTTTTTGGACATCGCCTTCGTCCATCC
>CANBUF010000068.1 GCA_947372575.1 Alcaligenaceae bacterium
ATTCACTGCGCGACTGACATAAAGTAAACGTACCAGCATAATTAGACCTCTCTCGGAATGAGGGACAGGAATTCGCGACGCAAATTAGCGTCTTTCAGAAAAGCACCGCGCATGACTGAATTAATCATGCGGCTATCTGGGTCTTTTACACCACGCCAGGACATACAAAAGTGGGTGGCGCTCATCACAACGGCCAGACCATCGGGCTGCGTCTTACCTTGAATCAGATCGGCCAACTGGACAACCGCTTCTTCCTGGATTTGTGGGCGGCTCATAATCCATTCTGCCAGTCGGACATATTTTGACAAGCCAATCACGTTGGTATGCTCGTTGGGCATGATGCCAATCCACACTTTGCCGATGACTGGACAAAAATGATGGCTGCATGCGCTGCGAACCGTAATGGGACCGACGATCATCAATTCACTGAGATGCTCGACGTTCGGAAACTCAGTAATCTTGGGCTGGACGGCATAGCGACCACCAAAGACTTCCTTCATGTACATTTTGGCAACGCGTCGGGCGGTATCGTTGGTGTTGTGGTCTGAGACCGTATCAATCACTAGGCTCTCAAGCACACCTTTCATCTTGGACTCGACTTCGTCGAGCAGTTGTTCCAACTCACCAGGTTCGATAAAGTCAGCAATATTGTCATTCGCATGAAAACGTTTGCGTGCTTCTTGCAAGCGTTTGCGGATGACTACCGAAACCGGAGTCCCTTTGTCTGGATCAGATGTGTTCATCATTTATTTATTAAACCCTGAATAATATGGATGACCTATTTCAGTCTGCGTTGTAATGCGGGTCGCCAGCGTAAAAAGTAAACATAACAGTGCTCAAGTAATCTAAGCGTGCGTGGTCCACTGCAGAGTTTACCGAGCCAGCGCCAATTCGGGAGTGCAAGCCATAACTGTACAAATGCTGCAGCCCCACTTGTTAAATTTCCCTTTGTATTTCTGACATGAAATCTTGCCATGGCCTGCGCGCAACTGAGATCCTGAGCAACGCGGCCCTGCACATGCGTACTCACATCCTCCCAAACTATATCCGAGGCGCCGCGACAGCGCTGGTAAAACCCTATTTCGCGACGGCATAAGGGGCAGGAACCATCGTAATAGACCGTAACAGGCTGTTTTATATCAATCACGGCGATTTCGACTTTATCAAATGGATCAGAGCGGTATAGATGAGGCAAAAGTATAAATACTATTGATCAAACGCATCTCAACAATGTTTCTATCTTACCTTGGTCAGCCAACCAGTTGACTGGATACACAACATTAATAAATTACGCCTATCAGGCAACCAGAAAAAACTATTCAGAAGCCGGGTAATGCCCGTGAGGAAACTTCAATATTCCAACAAAAAAAGATTAAGATCAACCCGCATTATCAATCAAAACAAAAAACGACAATATCAGAGACAAAACATGAAAAAAACGATGAAAGGACTCGTCGGAGCCATGACGCTCTCGACGGTCATCACGACAGGCCTGACACTATCAGCGCAGGCTCAAACCACGACACCACCACTGCCCTTGGCCACGCCCCTGTCGCAAGGCTTCTCCGCCGAAGGCCTCAAGCGTATTGATGCGTTCTTCAAGCAGGAGATTGCAAATAATCAGATGCCGGGTGCTGTAGTGGCCGTTGCCAAAAACGGCAAGCTGGTAATCTACGAAGCCTACGGTTATCGGGACAAAGCCAGCAACACGGCAATGACCAAGGATACGATTTTTGAATTGGCCTCGATGACCAAAATCATGACGGCTGTCAGTGCACTGACCTTTTATGAAGAAGGCATACTCACACTTAAAAGCCCGATCTCTAAATGGTTTCCACAATTCAAAAATATGAAGGTGGGTCAACTCGGTCCTGACGGAAGTCTCACGACCATCGAGGCAAAAACTCAGATCACGGTGCAAGACTTGATGCGTCACACCAATGGACTGACCTACGGCGGTCGTGGCGAGACAGCCATCCACAAGCTCTTCCCCGAAGGCTCTGCAGCCTCGGCCATTGCCTACACTGGCCCAGAGATGATCGACAAGCTGGCTGCCACACCACTGCTGCATGAACCCGGTACGGTTTGGAATTATGGATTCGGACTGGACGTGATGGGTCTGATTCAGGAAAAAATCACCGGTAAACCTTTGAGCGAAATCATGCGTGAGCGCATCTGGAACAAACTCGGGATGGTCGACACAGGCTTTACCAAGACCGCACAAAATGCATCACGTTTTGCCCAGCCTCTACCCGTCGATCCGATCACTGGCAAACCTCAGACCATGCCCATTCTGACAGCCACGCTGAAATACGACTGCGGTGGTGGTTGTAGCTATGGCACGGCGGCTGACTATCTCAGATTCGGTCAGATGCTGCTCAACGGGGGCATTCTGGACGGCAAGCGCGTACTGGGCCCTGAAACCGTTGCCTTTATGACAGCAGACCATCTGGGACCCACCATCAAAAACGAACTGATCAATACCGAATCAGGACGTGCAGGATATGGCTTTGGACTGAGCGTAGCCGTGCGTAAAGAGCGTGGCCTGGCCGCCATCAATGGCAATATCGGAGACTTCACCTGGAACGGTGCTTATGGCACAACCTTCTGGGCAGACCCCAAAGAAAAACTTGTTGTTGTAGTGATGGCAGCCACACCAGGCGAAATTCGCAAAGAGTATCGAGAAAAACTCAGCGGGCTGATCTACGGCGCGCTGGATAAATAACCAGCGATTTTTGCACCATTGCGGTGAGCTCTCCCCAAGTCGGGGAGAGTTTGTGCAAACTCTGCAAAAATCTTCTGCAAACTCCCGGCAAATACCAACAGAAACACTTGAACACTGAGTATGATGTTGCGACTTATTGAAGGAGTCCATTTTGAGCCAACCCGTCTATGGTATGCGCGGAATTGCCGTCGCACCACATTCACTCGCTGCTGAGTCCGCAGTAGCCGTTCTGCGCGAAGGTGGCAATGCGCTCGAAGCAATGATTGCTTCTGCCGCCACGATCGCAGTGGTCTATCCTCACATGAATTCGATTGGCGGAGATGGCTTCTGGGTCATTAATGGACCGAATAACCGTGCAGGCGGGATTGATGCGAGCGGTCGCAGCGCCCAGGCCGCCACACGCGACTGGTATCACCAGCGTGACATCACACAAAGTATTCCATTCAGAGGTGGCGTCGCCGCACTGACTGTCGCAGGAACGATCTCAGGCTGGGGAGCTGCCCACGCGCTATCGAGCAAGCATCTCGGTGGCAAGCTACCAATGTCTCGGTTGTTAGCCGATGCCGTGTTCCTGGCAAAAAACGGCATCCCTGTCACAAACAGTCAGGCCAACTGCACACAACAGAAACTTAACGAACTCAAAGAACATATCGGCTTTGCTGATACCTTCCTCACACAAGGTGAAGTCCCCACTGCAGGCGGAATTTTTAAACAAACCCGACTCGCCGACACGCTCAGCGCCATTGCAAAAGATGGCTGCGAATCTTTTTATCGCGGCAAGCTTGCACGAAGCATGGCGGCAGACCTTGCAAAAGCGGGGAGCCCGTTAACGCTCGCGGACTTGCGCGCGCATCAGGCACGTCTGGTGGATCCGCTGACCACAACATTTGGACAGTCAAAACTATTTAACATGGTGCCTCCTTCACAAGGCATGATTTCATTGCTGATCCTGGGCATCATGGATCGGATCCACGGCTGGGATCATGACCCCGAAGGTGCTGCCTTTATTCACGCGCAGGTCGAAGCCACAAAACTCGCCTTCAGCATCCGCGATCAATACCTCACCGATCCCGCCCACATGAAAATAGCTCCACAGGAGCTGTTGTCGGCTGCACGCATTGATGCGCTGGCTGTCCAACTCAATACAGAACAGGCGGCTCCCTGGGGAACAAAGACCTCACCTGGCGATACGATCTGGATGGGTGCGATTGACAAGAATGGGATCTCCGTCTCATTCATCCAGAGCATTTATCATGAGTTTGGTTCAGGTGTGGTGCTCAAAGACTCTGGCGTGAACTGGCAAAATCGCGGTTGCAGCTTTTCACTCAATCCAGAGCATATCAATACCCTCGAGCCAGGCAAAAAACCCTTTCATACACTCAATCCGGCAATGGCGCAGCGTGCTGACGGCGGCACCATGGTGTATGGCACGATGGGTGGTGATGGTCAACCTCAAACACAGGCTACGATTTTTAACCGCGTCATGCGCTTTGGTGACAATCCCCAACAAGCCATTGAGCGTCCACGATGGCTTCTGGGCCGGACCTGGGGGCAATCGAGTGACTCCCTCAAACTTGAAAACCGCTTTAGTGAAGGCACCATCGCGCAATTGCGCGCGCTCGGCCATGAGGTCGAAACAATTGGCGCCTGGGACGAAGCAGTAGGCCACGCAGGCATGCTGATCCGTCACGAGAATGGCGTACTAGAGGGTGGCTACGATCCCCGCTCAAACGGTGCGGTTGCTTCGTTCTAAGAGAGCGAAAGGGTCAGCAAGCGCTGACCCTTCAAAGCCATTTTTGCATGAACAACGCCTGACCGGTTGCAGCGCTCAGTGCATACTGTTCAAACCCAAAGTGCTCATAAGCGCGCTGGGCAATCTGATTGCCACTTAAGACTTCGAGCGTTAATTTGCAGCAGCCCAGCGTCGCGGCATAGGTCTCTAGCTCCGCCAGCAAAGCCTGTCCAATGCCCTGTCCACGATGAGCCGGATCCACGGCGATATCATGCACATTCATCAGCGGCTTTGCCTTAAAGGTCGAATAGCCTTTGAAAGCATTCAATAAACCGACAGGCTGCTCTTGCAGATAGGCGATAAAACTGATTGCACCCGAATGAGCAGCCAGATCACTGCACAGCGTTGCCTTGACATGATCCAACAACGGATCGCCCCCACCCATTGGATCGCGGGCATACATATCCAGCAGGCCAATTAACGCTGCCTGATCGACAGGATCGGAATAATCGACTTGACGCACCACTACCTTGCTTTGCATATAAAACCCTGTTCGTTGCAATATTTAAATGATGTAGCTATTCAATCATGCGATGCCGACATTACGCGATGCCGAAATAACGCAATACTAAAACAATTCAATGCTGCGCCGCACAAAAGATATCCATTCAAATTCTCTCTTCGCACGATGGTATAACAACCCTCAATCGTATATCTAAGGTTAATCATGGCTGATCCCCTGCCGCTCGCTGGCATTCGCGTTGTTGAATTTACACATATGGTCATGGGCCCGACCTGCGGGATGATTCTCGCGGATCTGGGTGCAGAAGTCATCAAGGTTGAACCCATTGCGGGGGACAACACCCGAAAACTCCTGGGTTCGGGTGCGGGTTTCTTTCCGATGTTTAACCGGAACAAAAAAAGTATCGCCGTCGACGTCAAAGATCCACGCGGTCGCGAAATCATACTGAAGCTTGTCGCAGGCGCTGATGTCTTTAGCGAGAACTTCAAAGGCGGCACCATGGACCGTCTGGGCTTTAGCTATGCAGCCCTGTCTAAACTGAATCCTGGATTGATCTACGTATCGCACAAAGGTTTTCTGCCTGGTCCCTACGACCACCGCACAGCGCTGGACGAAGTCGTTCAAATGATGGGCGGCCTGGCTTATATGACTGGCCCACAAGGTCAACCCTTGCGCGCAGGGACGAGTGTGAACGACATCATGGGTGGCATGTTTGGAGCCATCGGTGTGCTGGCATCGTTGCAACAACGCGCGCGCACGGGTCGTGGTGGCGAGGTCGCAAGCGCCTTATTCGAAAACAACGTATTCCTGGTTGCACAGCACATGATGCAATATGCCGTCACAGGTGTAGCCGCAAATCCAATGCCCGAGCGCATCAGTGCCTGGGCCGTCTATGACGTCTTCAAGGTCAAGGATGATGAACAGATTTTCTTGTCGGCGGTCAGCGACACCCAGTGGACGATTCTCTGTAAAGAGTTCGGCTTTGAAGATTTAAAAAATGATCCGAGACTCGTGACTAATAATGATCGAGTCAAACTGCGAGACTGGCTCATTCCAGTGTTACGAGAGCGATTTAAACCATTCAGCGCAGCAGAACTGAGCGAGCGGTTTGAAAAAACGGGATTACCCTACGCCCCCATTACCCGACCACAGGATTTGTTTGATGACCCTCATCTCCTGGCAACGGGCGGCCTCACACCCGTCACCATTGCAGCTGACAATACTGGTGCAGGACGTGAAATAGAAACGCGCGTCGCGCTCTTGCCACTTGCATTGAATGGAGAGCGTTTACCTTTGCGTAAAAATCCTCCCAGACTCGGCGCGGATACGGTTGAACTGTTGCAAAGCATTGGCTACAGCGAACACGAGATTGCTCAATTACATGACGATGGCGTGATTGGTATGCAGGCATCCACTTCTGAGTCGGCAACATGAAACGAATCTATGCGCGCATGGCTTGTGCCTTGTTCTGTCTGACAGCAACTGGTGGCATAGCACAAGGCGCATGGCCCGAGCATGCCATACGATTTATCGTCCCCTACACACCGGGCGGTGGAACGGATGTCGTCAGCCGTAACCTCACCGACAAAATGGCGCGGGATACGCACTGGAATTTTGTGATAGAAAACAAACCGGGTGTGGGCGGCAATATCGGTCTGGATCAGGTCGCAAAATCCAAACCAGATGGTTACACCATTGGCATGGGGCAGACCTCGAATCTGGCCATTAATCCCGCCATCATGCCCACCATGCCCTTTGACGTTAAATCAGCCTTTGATCCAATCGCTCTGATTGCCCAGGTGCCAATGATACTGGTGGTGCCTGCAAACTCACCCTTTCACACTGTTTCTGAGATGGTGGAGGCTGCGCACGCAAAAGGGATAGAAATGCGCCAGGCAGTGGCTGCGCTGGGTACGGTGGGTCATCTTGCAGGCGAACTCCTGGCACAACGCGCAGATTACAAAGTACTCATTGTTCCGTACAAAGGCGCGTCGTCCGCATTGACGGATCTGATTGGCGGACAAACCGATTTCATGATGGCGACACCCCAGGGCATCCTGTCGCTGATCCAGTCTGGAAAACTGCGCGCACTTGCAGTGACCTCAGCACAACGATTACCAACGATGCCGGAGATCCCAACCATTGCAGAATCTGGTTTTTCAGATTTTGAAGCTGTTGACTGGAAAGTGATTGTGGGTCCTGCAGGGCTGCCAACAGGCATCCTGACTTCGTTAAATCAGGCCATCAACAAGGCGTTGGAAAATCCAGTCCTGTTGCAACAACTCAAGGACGAGGGCAGTATCCCAATGGGTGGTTCAGCAGAGACAGCCCGTGACTACATCACAAATCAACAGCAGCAGTGGCGCAAACTGATTGAAAAAAACAAGCTGAAATTTTGATCACAAGTCTTACAAAATTAAAATAGTCATCAGTCATCAGTCATCAGTCATCAGTCATGAAAAAAATACAGTCAAATAATTTACATTAAAGAAATTGCAGTAAAGAAATTGCATTTTAAAAAATATAAAAAATTATCTGGAGACAATGTCATGCTTAGTCGTTTTTTGACCAATCGATTCATTCGTATACCCCTTGCATGTCTGGCACTCAGTTCCTGCCTGACAGCACCGTCTGAGGCACAACCACTGTCGGGAAAACCCATCACCATCATTGTTCCCTTTGCGACAGGCGGGGCAACCGATATCGTCGCGCGCCTAGTGGCTCAGCAGTTGGGGACACGCCTGAATACGCCGGTGATTGTTGACAATCGACTGGGCGGAGGTGGCGTCGTGGGTCGAAGCGCAGCCGCGCGTGCAGCACCTGACGGCAATACGATTCTGACTATGGACATGTCTTATACAACGGCAGCAGGCCTCACGCCTGGCCTGCCTTACGACCCAAAGAATGCGTTTGTACCGATCACGATGGCAGTCTCCGTCCCGCATGTCCTGGTGGTAAACCCTGCGGTACCTGCTAAAAACATGAAAGAGTTGATTGCTCTGGCAAAAGCGCAGCCAGACAAACTGAATTTTGGCTCAGGAGGCATCGGAACCAATACACACCTGGGTGGAGAGCTTTTCAAAAGCATGACGGGTGTATCAATCGTTCACGTTCCGTACAAAGGCGCCGGTGCCGTTCTGGCCGACCTCATGGCAGGACAAGTTCAGATCCTCGTCAGCACGGTCACTACCGTATTGCCATATATCCA
>CANBUF010000069.1 GCA_947372575.1 Alcaligenaceae bacterium
TGTTGACTGGCACCTAAGAGCCGACCTGTCAGTCCTGCGGGAGGCATCACAGGCTTTTCAGATGACTTCTGGCGCAACATCCGGGCGGCCATCATGGGAGTCAGGGTTAGGGAGACAAACATTGAAATCACAATGGCACTGGACAAGGTCACGGCGAACTCGCGGAATAATCGACCTGGCAAGCCTCCCATAAGCAAAATAGGAATAAAAACGGCAATTAGTGAAATGCTCATGGACAATACGGTAAAACCCACCTCGCGCGTCCCACGCATCGCCGCTTGCAAGGGTGTGGCGCCCATTTCGATATGACGCGAAATATTTTCGAGCACCACGATTGCATCATCGACCACAAAGCCTGTCGCAACAATCAAAGCCATCAAAGACATGGTGTTCAGGGAATAGCCCGTCAGATACATGACACCAAAGGTACCGATCAAGGACACGGGCACGGCGATTGTCGGAATCAGCGAAGCGCGCCAGTTCCGCAAAAACACCAACACAACCAGCATCACCAGACCAATCGCGATGATGAGTGTTTTTTCAGCTTCGCTGACAGATGCGCGGATGCTGGGGGTGCGGTCTTGTGCAACCTCCACATTGACGTCAGCGGGCAGCATCGCTCGCAATAGGGGAAGTTCCTGGCGAATTTCATCGACAGTCTTGATAATATTGGCATTGGCCTGACTGCGCACCAGCACCAGAATCGCCTGCTGGGAATTGAAGTAGCCGATATTGAAGGTGTCTTCGACGGAGTCCTCAACGCTCGCGACATCAGACAAACGCACCGGCGATCCATTACGCCAGGCAACGATCAGGGGACGATACTCTGCGGCACGCCAAAGTTGGTCGTTCGCCATGATTTGCCAGCGATGGGTGTCGTTTTCGAGCAAGCCTTTGGGGCGCGTCGAATTCGCAGTTGCAACTGCAATCCTTACGTCATCAAGGGCAATACCATATTGAGACAGCGCATCCGGATCCAGGTCGATGCGCACCGCAGGCAAGGTGCTACCACCGATGGTGACCTCGCCAACGCCCTGGACTTGCGAGAGTTTTTGCATGACCGTGGTCGATGCAATGTCGTAGAGCTGGCCTTGCGACAACGTGTCGGAGGTAATCGCCAGCGTCATGATCGGAGCCGCTGACGGATTAACCTTTTTATAGGAGGGATTGTTTCGTAACCCGCTTGGCATCATGGCTCGGGCAGCGTTGATTGCGCCCTGCACATCAGTCGCCGCGCTATTGATATCCCTGCTCAGATCAAACTGCAAATTGATGCGCGTCTGTCCCGTGGTGCTGCGCGAGGTCATTTCTGTCAAGCCTGCAATCACCCCCAGAGAACGCTCCAGCGGCGTGGCAACAGTGGACGCCATCACCTCCGGACTTGCCCCTGGCATGAGTGCACTGACAGAAATAGAGGCCAACTCAATCTGTGGCAAGGGCGCAATCGGTAAAAGACTGTGGCCAAGCCAGCCTGCAAGCACAACGCCCAGCCAGATCAGCGTCGTGGCAACCGGGCGAAGAATAAATGGCTCTGATACATTCATAGCGTGCCTGGGTCCGCCAGTTTTTTACTTCCGCCACCCAGACGATCGAAAAACAGATAAATCACAGGCGTTGTAAAGAGCGTCAAAACCTGACTGACCAATAAGCCACCCACCATCACCAGGCCCAATGGCTGGCGCAATTCGGCACCGGTTCCGGTCGCGAGCATTAAAGGCACAGCGCCAAATAGTGCGGCGAGCGTCGTCATTAAAATCGGACGAAAACGCAACAGCGCGGCCTGATGAATGGCATCACGTGCATTCATTCCCAGATTGCGCTCAGCGTCGAGGGCAAAGTCGATCATCATGATGGCGTTTTTCTTGACAATGCCAATCAACAAAATAATGCCAATAATGCCAATCATGTCGAGGTCCCTGCCGCTCAGCATTAAGGCGAGCAAGGCGCCAATCGCAGCAGACGGCAAGGTCGACAGGATTGTCAGGGGATGAATAAAGCTTTCATACAATACCCCCAGCACAATGTACATTGTGATGACCGCAGCAAGAATGAGCAAAAGCGTGCTCGAGAGCGAGGTTTCAAACGCACGGGCTGCGCCCTGGAACCGGACCTGAATACTGAGCGGAAGCTGGGCCTCGCTACGCGCACGCGCAACGGCATCCACACCATCCGATAGCGAAGCACCAGGCGCCAGGTTAAAGGAAACCGTCACAGCAGGAAATTGATCGAGCCTGTTTAACACCAGGGGCGATCGTTTTTCACTGATTTTTGCAACGCTTGAGATGGGTACGGGCTTGCCACCACTTGTCGCGACATAAATTGAATTCAGCGCAGCAGGATTCTGACGAAACTGAGGTGCGGTTTCGAGCACCACACGATACTGATTCGATTGTGTAAAAACAGTCGAGACCTGGCGCTGACCAAACGCGTCGTACAAAGCATCGTCAATCGTTGCTGCCGTGACCCCAAGTCGGGCTGCCGCATCACGATCGATCTCGACAAAAGCGCTCACACCATCCTCTTGCATATCGTCGGTGACATCGGAGAGCTGTGGCTGGGCACGCAAGCGCTCAAGCAATCTTGGCACCCATTTTTCGAGTGTGGCGGTATCGCCACTATCGAGGGTGAGCTGATATTGTGTACGGCTGATGTGGTCCTCAACAGTTAGATCCTGCACCGGCTGGAGATAGAACTCCATTCCCGTCAGACTAGCAAGCTGCGTTTTGAGGTCTTGCATAATCTGCATGACGCTTCGGCGATGTGTGGCATGTGATTTCAGGGCAACCTGCATGCGTCCGGTATTGACGGTTTCGTTCGTACCATCGACGCCGATAAAGGACGCGACCGTCGACACATCCGGATCCTGCAGAACAATTTTCACTGCATCCTGCTGTCGTGCAGACATTGCAGCAAACGATAAGGTTTGCGGAGCCTGGGTCATGATCTGGATTAACCCCGTGTCCTGCTGAGGAAAAAACCCTTTGGGAATCGCCACATATAACGCCGCAGTCAACAAAAAGGTCCCCAGTGCCACCAGCAACGTGATGCGTTGATGATTCAGGACCTTTTGCAATAATCTGTCATAACTCGCAATCAACCCATCAATCACCACCGTACTGTGGCGTGCCACCCAGCCGTCTCGATCGTGATCACTGGCGCGCAACAGTCGTGCACACATCATCGGCGTGAGTGTCAGAGAAATCAGGAGTGACAGTAAAATGGAGACTGCCAGGGTCACAGCAAACTCCCTGAACAAACGTCCGACGACTTCTGTCATGAACAGAAGCGGAATCAAAACGGCAATCAGCGAAATCGTCAGCGACACCAGTGTAAATCCGATCTGCGAAGCGCCTTTGAGTGCAGCCTGCAATGGCGTATCGCCTTTTTCGAGATAGCGTGCGATATTCTCGATCATCACGATGGCATCGTCGACCACAAAACCCGTTGCGATCGTCATGGCCATCAGCGTCAGGTTATTGATACTGAACCCAGCCAGATACATCACACCAAACGTCCCCACCAGAGACAGGGGCACCACCACGCTTGGGATCAACGTCGCAGTCAAGGTGCGTAAAAACACAAAAGTCACAAGTACAACCAGGCCAATCGCAATCAGCATCTCGATTTGCACATCACGTACAGATTCACGAATCGTTTGTGTGCGATCAGACATGACTGTGACATCAAGATTGGCCGGCAAAGCCAGGCGTAATTGCGGCAGGAGTTTCTGGATACCGTCTACAACCTCAATCACATTGGCGCCTGGCTGGCGCTGCACATTGAGTAAGATCGCTGGCTGTGTTCCGGCCCAGGCAGCCAGACGGGCATCTTCTGCATCGGAGACTGCCACAGCGACATCCGACAATCTGAGTGGCGCATCATTTCGATATGCGACGACCAAATTCATATATTCGGATGGATTTTTAAGCTGATCATTAGCATTGATCGTCGTCGAACGCTGAGCACCGTCCAGCGTCCCTTTAGGCTGATTCACATTGGCACCGACAATTGCCAAACGCACATCGGCAAAGGTCAGCCCATACGCCGCCAGCGACTGGGGGTTAGCCTGAATCCGCATAGAGGGTCGCTGCCCACCCGCGACGGACACCAGTCCGACGCCCGCGACTTGCGAGACTTTTTGTGCCATGCGTGTATCGACCAGATCGCGCACTTGCGGCAACGGAACTGTCGGGGAGGTGATGGCCAGCGTCAATACCGGCGCATCCGCCGGATTCACTTTGTTATACACAGGCGGAGCAGGCAAATCCTTAGGCAAAATATTGCCGGCTGCATTAATTGCTGCCTGAACCTGTTGCTCTGCAACATCCAGGGGCAACGAGAGCGCGAACTGCAAGGTCACAATAGAGGCCCCGGCCGAACTGCTGGAACTCATTTGTCGCAATCCCGGCATTTGACCAAACTGCCGCTCAAGCGGCGAGGTCACCAGTGCTGCAATGACCTCTGGACTGGCGCCTGGATAAAACGTGGTGGCCTGGATCGTTGGATAATCAACTTCAGGCAAAGAGGAGACAGGCAACCATCGGTAAGAAATCAAACCTGCAAGCAGCAACGCCACCATCGCCAGCGTCGTGGCAACGGGGCGAATAATGAAGGGGCGCGACAGATTCATGGCATATTTTGAGCAGGCATCGGCGCACTTGCCCCAGATGGACTAGCATTTTTTGAACGCCTGGAAGGCTGCCCAGGTGGGACGGGGTCTGAAGGTTTATTCGGATCAATCACACGTACTTTCGCACCAGCGCGTAATCGGTCAGTCCCCTCTAGCACGACGCGATCTCCCGCCTTGATACCCTCGAGGATCGCGACCCGATCACCGCTCAGTGCCCCGACCTTAACGGGACGCACGGCAGCCGTGTCATCGTCCAGGATGACATAGAGAAAGGCACCTTGATTGCCTTGCTGCAACGCCCCCGAGGGGACCGTCAGTGCGTCACGATCTGTTCTGACCTTCATCCTGACATTGACGAACTGGTTTGGAAACAGTGCATCCGTCTCGTTTGCAAACTGTGCTTTGAGCTTGATCGTCCCTGTGGTGACATCAATCTGATTGTCGACCGTCACAAGCTTTCCCTGTGCCAGTCGCACCAGATCGGCCCGGTCATACGCATCGACCTGCAGTACTTCGCCCGCGATCATAGGTTGACGCACCGCAGGCAAATCATTCTCAGCAAGCGTAAAAATGACCGAAATCGGCTGAGTTTGCGTAATGACAACGACTCCCTGCGGGTCATTGGCCACAACCAGGTTGCCAGCATCTACGCGTCTTAAACCGAGTCGCCCAGCAATGGGGGCCGTAATTTGTGTGTACTCAAGCTGTAAGCGGGCGTTATCTACTGCAGCCTGATCACTTTTAAGCAAGCCTTCAAATTTGTAAACCAATGCCTGCTGGGTATCCAGCAGTTGTGGCGCGATCGAGTCCTGTTTGCGCAGCGTCTGATAACGCTGTAAATCACGCTTGGCATTTTCATATTGCGAGGTATCTTGCTGCAAGACGCCAATCGACTGACTCAGGGCAACCTCAAACGATCGCGGATCGATACGGGCGAGTAAAGCGCCCTCCTTGACCTGCTCACCTTCTTTAAAGAGCACCTCGACAATCTCACCCTGAACCCTGCTGCGCACCGTTACCGTATTAAAAGCTGTAACGGTCCCCAGGCCTCGCAGGTAAATGTCGAGATCCATGACGCGTGCCGGTTCGACCTTGACAGGGACAAGCGGTACAAAACCTGCCGGGGGCCCTTTTACGCCGCTAGTCTTGGATCCGCTGAAGTACCAGAAGGCGGCAGCAGCAACCAGCAAAAACAACACACCCCAGAGTAGGCGCGGGCGAAACATTCGCGCCGCCAAAAAACGTTCAGACATAAGACATCCATCCAGCTTGCAATGAGGGGGTATTGTGGCGTAAGAATCGCAACCACGTACAGCCTTGCACGCTCGCGAAACCCATTGAAACCAAATTCTGAGAGCTTTTGTGTGTTCTGAAGAACAACATAAAGCCTAGAGAGTACAAAGCGCCATTTTGAAGGGAATATCACGGACAACCGCCTGCGGTTTCTGCTCACCATCCTGCGATGCGAAACGAATCCAGACCATATATTTGTTGGCGCTGATTTCGGGAAATGCATGCACTGAATCATCCATCCAGACGCGCAGCAACTGGTAAACCTTGCCTGCTAACATCTGCTGGTAGGCGCCTTGTGGGGCGATTGCATTTTCAGCCTGCCCGGACTCGCGTAACAACCTCAGCACAATCGCGATACCAGCCTGAAGCGGCATCAGCGAGGACATCCAGTACTGCAGATCGGCACAGCGTTCGATTTCAGGCCTGAATTGCCAGGCATGGAATGAGGGCATGTCTACCTGGGTGCCCCCACCGGGTACGGCAAGACGTCCACGCAAGCTCGTCAACCACTCATTTTCTCTTAGTGCCTGGCCCGTTTTGCCTGCTGCATTCAGATTTGTCGCAGCACGCTCAATTTCAAGCAGCATGGCGTTGAGTGTCTTAACTTCCACACCGGGGTGATCTTTCAGGCTGGTCAGTACGTTTTTTTGACGCTCGAGATCTTGCAAAACGCTGCCCTTCATATCGGTGCGTTCGGTTGCATCCAGCAAGTCAAACAGCGCTGAAAGCGCCACCTGGTGCAGCTTCGGGTCACCCGGACGCGCGAAAAACATCATTCGATCGAACAGGGATTCCAGTCGCATCAATGCGCGGACGCGTTCGTTAAATGGATATTCAAAAAGAATCACTGTAGTGAGTCGCCCTGACAAATTGCCTGATAAGTATCGGAATTATTCCTGACACCCCGCAAGGTTACACCAGCCTTTGTGCAAGACCAACACCTGATTTTCAAGTAAGCCCAGCGAAGTACTTTTATTATTGATAATCACGTCGTCCGCAACCTCCAGCCTTTGCTCACGGGTCGCCTGCGCTTTCAGGATCCGGTGAATTGTTTCGGTGGGAATCGCACTGCGAGCCTGGACACGCTCAATCTGTGTCGACACCTCGCAATCTACAACGCACAAGCGGTCGATCCGATCTCTCCAGCGGCCCGATTCAACCAGCAAAGGGACCACGAAAACGGTGTACAGGCCTCGAGTTTCGCCGGCCTGACGGATGACCTCCTGGGCAATCAGCGGGTGCAGAATCGACTCAAGCTCAACCCGCCGCGATTGATCTGCAAAGACTAATTCACGCATCCTCACACGGTCAAGCGCACCTCCAGCATCAATCACAGCATCCCCGAAGGCTTGCTGGATCGGTGCAATTGCCAGCCCCTGGGGTGCTGTCAGCATGTGAGCAATCTCATCGGTATCTATGACAGCGGCACCCCAGCTCGCAAGCAGATTCGCCACCCGCGTCTTGCCTGACCCAATGCCACCTGTTAATCCAAGCTTGAACATACCAACTCCAGCACACCCAGGCGTAAACGTACGCGCAAGGTTCGATCAGCGCCCGACAGGCGCATGATCCCAAAAAAGTATCAGAATACCCGCAAGCGCAAGAAAAGGTCCAAAAGGTATCCCTGCACCGCGAGGCAACCGCCTCTGATAACGGATCCATAGCCCAACGATGGCACCCGGTAAGGATGCGCAAAGCAAAAATCCAGGGATTGCCAGGGGACCCAGCCAGGCACCCAGTGCGGCCACCAGTTTAAAGTCTCCATGTCCCATCCCTTCAAGACCTGTTTTCCAGCGCAATCCGGTGAAAATCAGCCAAAGCAGCAAATATCCTGTTGCAGCTCCCACAACCGAGGCAGATAGAGTGATCCAACCACCCCACATATGAAAAAACAGCCCCAGCCAGAGCAAAGGGATCGTGAGCAGGTCGGGCAGTAAGCCTGATTGTGCGTCAATACGCCCAAGCGTCAGCAAAACACCACAAAATCCAACAGCACCCAGTCCCTGCCCCGTCAAGCCCCAGGCATATATAGCCGCGATATTGCACACCAGCAATGCCGTAAGCATGAGGACATCCAGCCAGAACGGTGCGATGAAGGCACTTGCAGGCACAAAAACAGGATAATTCGATATAAAGCTGCCTGACAGCGTCTTGGGTACGCCTGCAACCGGTTCTGGAGCTGTTGCCATTTGCTGGGCATCTCCCGCCAAGGGCGCGCTCCATGCGCGTTCTAGCGCAGCAGGCAGCTGATATGCGACGATAA
>CANBUF010000070.1 GCA_947372575.1 Alcaligenaceae bacterium
AGGGACAGCATGTCATGCACAACCAGGAAGGTCAGGGGGATGCTCGAGGCCTGCTCATAGCTAATGCACTCAGGCATTGGGATGGCTTCGCGCACATCCATGCACGCATATTCTGCAAAGGCACCTTTACACCGACCCATGACCTTGTCACCAATTGCCAGACCCGTGACGTTTGCACCAAGTTCGACCACGGTGCCTGCACCTTCCATGCCGATCGCATTCGCCTGGCCACTCTTATGTAAACCATGGCCGATGACAAATTCACCGCGATTCAGGCTGGCGGCGCGCAACTTGACCAAGACTTGGTCGGGTTGAGGCGTCGGGCGGTCAATTTCGCGTAATTCCAGAACGGTTTGGTTCGCGACAGTTTGCATCCAGTATGACAACATTTTTTTATGATCCTGTGCTAGGTGAGAGTGGCATGATTTTTGCATAATAATCTCTGGAATCACAGGAACAACATACTAAGGAATTTAATGCGAATATTGACGATATCGACAGGCAAGGTCGACAAGCTTTTTATCGCCGCAGACGGGCCTGGTCGGACAGTGAAAAGCGCCTTGAATAAGTCTCCCGTGAGTCAGCTGACTGATCCCGTTCCGGTTTTTGCAGGCCCTTTAGGGCTTGAGCGCGATGAACAGGCGGATTTAACTGTGCATGGCGGGCCGGACAAGGCAATTTATGCTTACCCGGTTGAACATTACGATTTTTGGGAAAAAACACTTGAACAGAATGATTGTGGGCTAGGCACTCTGGCTCATGGCTTCTTTGGTGAAAACCTGACGATTGAGGGGTTCAGTGAAGATGAAGTGTTCGTCGGTGACCTCTGGCAGATTGGCGAGGTGGAGTTGATGGTTGAGAATCTTCGTGAGCCCTGTTTCAAGTTCACAGGAAAGATTGGATATCCAGACGCGGCGCCCGTCATGGTACGCACCGCGCGCAGTGGGTGGTATTTAAGTGTGCTGCAGCCAGGTACGCTCAAAGCCGGCGATCTTATTCAGGTCATACCAGGTGATCGCGAGGTGAGTATTGCCATGCAGAATGCCTTGCTGAAAATTAAACGCAAGCTGTAATGCACGGATTTCCGATGGATAATACGTCGCAGGTTCCTCCACGAAAAAACTGATTAAGAGGTCTTACGCATGCCGCTTTCATATACGCAAAACATGGAGGACTATCACCTCTCGCTTGCCTTTGCTGGTCAGGAGCAGGGGTTTTATATTGATGTCGGCGCTGGGCATCCGGTTGCAGATAATGTCTCGCTCTGGTTTTATGAAAGAGGCTGGCGTGGCCTGGTCGCGGAACCGATTCCTGAACTAGCTGCGCTCTATCCAAAAATCAGACCACGCGACCAGGTATACCAAGGTCTGATTGGTCGTGAAAACGGGATGGCCGAGTTTTTTCATGTCGATCGTCTGCACGGGTTTTCGACCACGATTCAAAACCATGCTGACGTTGCAAAAGAATTCGGTGCCGTGTATCAACAAATGCATTTGCCCATGACGACCCTGGCCCAGCTATGCGAAAAAAATAAAATCGATCAGATTGATTTTTTGAAGATCGACGTTGAAGGCGCTGAGAGTGATGTGCTGGCAGGCAATGACTGGACTAAGTATCGACCACGTGTGATCGTTGCAGAAGCCGTGACACCGGGTAAAGGCGAGCCAGCCTGGGATGCTTTTGAACCGCTCCTGCTTGCCAACGGTTATCGCTTCAGATTGTTTGATACCTTGAATAGATTCTATGTGGCCGAGGAGTGTCCGGATATATGGGAGCGCTTACCGAGTGAGCGTGCGCCTTGGGATGCGGTGACACACATGTATGAAATCGGACGTGCCCCGGAGCAATCCAATCATCCAGATCATGACTTGGCTCAAAAACTGACGAGGGGTTTCTGGGCGAATCTGCCCAACCTCACCGATGTCCAGTTGCGCGAGTGCCTGTTGCATGCAGGTGCCCAGGATCCGTCAATCCAGTCGATTGGTACAGAGGCGTTACGTCTCGCGCTGGGCAGGATTGCCTGTGGGTATGACGGCGGTCAGGTTTGAAATACAGGGGGTGATTTCTTGTATGTCACCGCGCGAACTTTTAATAAACCTATGTGCTTTCGTTACATAAAGAAACTTGCTTCTTGATGCAGATAAACGAATAATTTCAGCTGATTGATTCAACGGCATTTAAAGGCAAGCACGATGCAGGCAAGACTGGTTAAATTTGAAGAATTCGAAGCGGATACGCGAGATAGACTGGCGCGCATTGAAACGCGACTCGATACTTTTGCAACTAAAGCGGATCTCAATGCCCTGAAGGCAGATCTTTACAGAGCGCTCCACAAAGAGCTTCACGGCATGACCTGGAAACTCATGGGCGGTGCGTCCGCTCTGGTTGCTGCAGTCTATTACATTGCAAAACACGTGTCTTAACGTCTGTCAGTCTAGCGTGGCTCCAGAGGTCTCGACAACTTTCCCCCATTTCGTAGTTTCGTCAACAATCACTTTGCCGAAATCCGCTGGTGTGCCTTGCATCGTCACACCACCGAGATCAGCCAGTCGTTCGCGCATTTTGGGCTCTGCGAGGGCACTGTTGACCGCTGCATTCATTTTTGACACGACCTCGGGCGGCGTACCTTTGGGCATGCCAATCCCAAACCAGGCGCTCGCCTCATAACCAGGGACGGTCTCGGCGATGGTTGGGGTGTTGGGCATAGAAGGTTCACGTGCACCAGAGGTCACCGCAAGTGCACGGATCCGGCCACCTTTAATCTGTGGCGCAGAGGAGGGCAGGTTGTCGAAAAAGACTTGTACCTGTCCAGCAATGAGGTCGTTGAGCGCTGGACCCGCACCTTTGTAGGGTACATGGGTCATGTTGCACCCAGTCATGGATTTAAAGAGTTCACCTGACAGGTGGGTGGAGGTGCCACTGCCCGAAGACGCCATATTGATCTTGCCAGGATTCGCTTTACAGTAAGCGATGAATTCGGCAACTGTTTTGACTGGTAATGAGTCAGTCACCACCATTACATTGGGTGTGCGCACAATGCCGGCTACAGGAGCGATGTCGCGCACGAAGTTAAATGACAGCGTTTTATACAGTGCGGTATTGATCCCGTTTGCAGGGTTGACCAGCAGCATAGTGTAACCATCGGGTACCGCGTTCACGACTGCCTCTGTACCAATGTTATTGCCGCCACCTGGCTTATTTTCGACGATGACAGGTTGACCCATTTTTTCGGTCAGACGCTGGGCCATGATGCGTGCAAGTACGTCTGTCGTACCGCCTGGTGGGTAAGCTACGATCCATTTGATGGGACGGGAAGGGTAGTCAGCAGCCTGTACGGTGCCTGCGAAGGCAGAAAGTGCAAATACAAAACCTGTGATGCAACGGGTGACTTGTCTCATTTATTTATTCCTCGGATTCGATGTGCGAGTGTCTGCCAACTTGAAAATCATCAGCTAGGGCTCACAATATTCCTTTTGTGAAATATAAAAAACCCATCCAAAATCGAAAAGTGAGAAAGCCGTAACAAAATGTTGCACATATTTGCTTGTGAAGAAAAAGGATTGGACACAAAATCGTTGCTGATCTAACAAGGAGAGTGCATGTGCAAGAACGCGTGACAAAGCTTGAGCGCTTTGAAAGTGATACCCGTGAAAGACTGGCGCGAATTGAGGCGCGCCTGGACCCGTGCGCAACCAAAGAAGACCTTCATCGTGCTTTGCACGGTATGACATGGAAGCTATTAGGTGGTTCTTCAGCGCAGGTCATGGTTGTATTCTGGATCGCTAAAAATATTCATTAAAAAAATCCCGTCACTTATATTAAAAAGCACCCCAAAAGTGAGGACTGGTGTCCAACTTTTGGGGTGCTGTTCAAATTTGACGGGATTTTTGTTTAGCCAGGTACGACGCGGTAATACAAATTATTTCCACCGTAGAGCGGCCTCATGCGAAAGCCATCACACTGGTAAAAGTTAATACCATTCCTGGGTGCCAGTGCACATCCCGGCAGTAAGGCTGGGAATTTTGAACCAATCGGGGGGATGCTCATGGTCGAGACCACTGGCGCTGACTCTACGACGACAGGTGCTTGCTGCACAACCACGGGAGCAGACTCTGCAGCCACCACCCCTGCAGCGGTGGCACCCACTACGCCCGCAGCAATTACTGGGCCCGGACCCCAGCCACCACCACAGCGCCAGCATCCTGGACCACCACGCCAGCCGTATCCACCATGCCAGCCGACCCAGCCGCCATGCCAGCCAGGACGATATCCGTGCCAATAGGCCTGGGCATCGGTACTCATCGTCAGTGACGTGAGGCTAATTAGCGCTAAAAAAACAAGAGTTAAGAATCTCATATCTATCTCCCGATCGATTATTTAACAGGTGCTTCTGGATGTGAAAATTCAGTCACCAGCGCTTTAGAAAACCGTGCCGAATCAAAGGTGCTTGCAGGAACTGTCGCATTGAGTTTCCAGTTCTTGTAAGTCAACGTTGTGCGCGGACGACTTTTGTCTCCCAGGTATACCCAGGAAGCCATATAGGGCAGATGATCCTTGGTGCCGATCCAGAGCTGGCCCTGGAGGTTGTTGCCTGCCATCACGACGATGTCTGTCTCGACGCCGCCGATCAGTTTTGTTTTTCCTACGATAAAGGCATCGGTGACGCCCTCCGTAATGTGTTCAAACGGGTTCGATAGAATCAGATCGTCACCTGGAAAAAACAGGCCTGCTTTTTCGTAGGCAAACGCAGCTGCCGTGTCGATGGTGTCAGGGCAATCGGTGACGGCAACGATATTACTGTCAGGGACATAGGCAAATAACTGTTTACCGTTAAACAAAATTTCGTGCGGGGCGCCATTGCCAGACACCACAACGTCGAATTTGTTGGGTCGCTGCATGGCGAGTTTGGCTGCTGTCGTATACATCACCTGAATCCCGTCTATCGAGGGATATTCAGACTGCACGATCGCGTCAAACTGTATGGTTTTTGCCTTGCCCAATACATTGCTCATTGCGCGCACTAATTCGATTGCGGCAGGCTCAACTGCGGGCATGCCCTTTGGAAGCGCAGCTACCGGTTGGGCAGTATCTGCAGCTTTGGTTACAGGTTGCTGCGCACAGGCCATGCCTGATGCGATCAGCATTAAACATCCGGCACTAAACTTTTTAATGATTTTCATTATTGATGTCCAGTCAGGTTAGTCAGACTCGCAAGCTATATTAATTTCCTCTATTCAGTGAGTCTCTCAATTACTCTCATTGAGTGTGAGACCCTCCATCAAACAGAATTCACCCTGTTTGGCCTCCATTTTGTATGGTGGATCTCCAAAATTTCAGTCGATAAACCTCTGGTATCAGGTGCAAACCCTTATTGAATACACCCTGTATTCAGCTTATATATCTAGAATGTGAAGAGTCCACGATTGGACTCAATTCCTAAAAAGTTCAATGTCCAGCCTCGGTTGGCATAGTTGACACAATCATTAGATTTACTGGAGAAGACAATGAAGTTGCGTACCTTGGCGTTTGCATTGACGATGGCTGGCATGGGGGCGATGAGCCAATCTGTGTCGGCTGCAATTTCGGACGATGTGATCCGGATTGGATTCACCTCAGATATGTCCGGCGTCTATGCTGATCTGGATGGTCCGCGCGGGATTGAAGCCATTCGGATGGCGATTGCCGATTCAGGTGGTGATATCAATGGTAAAAAGGTCGAACTTTATACACTCGACCATCAAAACAAGCCCGATATTGCGGCCTCAAAGGCGCGTGAATGGTTTGATCAGCTGCATCTCGATATGTTGATCGGTGGATCGAACTCTGCCGTGGCACTGGCCCTGGCTAACGTAGCAAACGAAAAGAAAAAGCCTTTCATTGCCATTGGCGCGGGGAGCTCGGAGCTGACAAACGGTCAGTGCACCCCCTACACAGTTCATTACGCGTATGACACGATTGCGCTGGCACGTGGCACCGGCTCGGCAGTGGTAAAAAATGGTGGGAAGTCCTGGTTCTTTATTACTGCAGACTATGCCTTTGGTCACGCGCTTGAAAATGATGCGGCTGCGGTCGTCAAGGCAAAGGGCGGCGAGGTCAAGGGTGCCGTTCGCGTGCCGCTCGCAGCTTCTGACTTCTCATCTTACATGCTGCAGGCACAAGGCTCGGGTGCCCAGATTCTGGGTCTGGCTAACGCTGGTGGCGATACCGTTAATTCGATTAAGGCCGCCAATGAGTTTGGCGTGACTCCAAAAATGAAACTGGCGGGTCTGCTGGTTTATATCAATGATATTCATGCACTCGGCCTGCAGGCGACCCAAGGCATGTATCTGACGGACTTCTGGTATTGGGATTCGTCAGATGAAAATCGTGCCTGGTCCAAGCGCTTTGAGATGAAATACCCAGGCCAGAAACCCTCTATGAATCAGGCCGCAGATTACTCAGCCGTCATGTTCTATCTGCGCGGTGTCAAGGAGACCAATTCTGATGATACCGACACCATTATGAAATGGATGAAGTCTGCCAGAGTCAACGACATGTTTGCCAAAGATGGCTACGTGCGCGAAGACGGTGCAATGATTCACGACATGAAACTGATGCAGGTCAAGAAGCCCTCAGAGTCCAAGTACCCTTGGGATTACTACAATATTATTGCCGACTTAAAGGGCGAAGAAATTTTCAATACGCTGGCAGAAAGCACCTGCAAACTCGTCAAGAAGTGATGGTTGCAATGCGTTGAGTAGTAGATTGATCCGCGAAATATAAGAAGATCAATACATAAGAAGACCAATTTAAGCTTGCATTTAAAGTGCTCTCCTGACTGCCGTTCGGTCTGGAGAGCATTTTTTATGACATAAAACTTTGTATGGCAGGATACCTTCGGTTTCAGGGGTGATATTCAACGCTACCCGATTGGGTTTAAAGCACGCGCTTGAGTGCTTTGAAAAACAATTCGGACTGCAGTCGTTCGCTCAACATTTGCTCGGCGACGTGTCGTGCAAGCTCTGTATTGACAGGCCTGAGCGGCCGGCCAGTCGACTGCGCGAGTACCTGGGCCATGCAGGCGCGCTCCAAAAAGTACAAGTCGTCGTAGGCATAATCCATACGATCCGCGCACACGACAACTCCGTGGTTACCTAGAAAAGCGATGTCAGCGCTCCCCATCGCTCGCGCAATCCGTTCGCCTTCGGTGCTATCTAGCGCCAGACCGTTGTAGTTGGCATCAATGGCGATTCTATTCAAAAAGCGCATCGCATTCTGGGATAGACTGGTATCAAGCGCCCGGTCTTCTGTGAGGGTCAGTGCCGTGGCATAGGGCATATGAGTGTGCAGGACACAGGCTTTTTTACATATCCTGTGAATGGCTGCATGGATATGCATGGCGGTGGACTCGACCTCATGGCGCCCAGCTAGTTTGTGCCCCATGCTGTCGATCATGACGATGTCTTCGGCCTGAACTTCGCTCCAGAGTAGGCCGCGGGGGTTGAGTAAAAACCGACCTGACTGGTCCGGTAACTCAACGCTAAAGTGATTGCATACGCCTTCAGCGAGCCCGTGATGTGCAGCCGCACGCAAAGCGACCGCCAGATCGATCCGTAAAGCTGTGACGATCTCTGATTCGAAATCCTGTGCGTGCATGGCAAATCCTTGGTGGTTGGTGCGAATACCGCAGGGTAGGGATAAAATTTTCTGTAAGCTTTATAGTACAGAACAAATATAAAAACTGAGGGAGATGAATTGTGCATGACTTATTAATTCGCGGGGCGCAGGTATTTGATGGCCTGGGGAGTCCGCCTGTCGTGGCAGATGTAGCCGTAAATCAGGGCAAAATTACAGCCATTGGTCAGCTTTCAGGGCCTGCAAAAGAAGTGGTTGACGCTACAGGACTGGCGCTTATGCCGGGAATTGTTGATTTGCATACCCATTTTGATGCTCAGGTCACCTGGGACAAGACAATGTCACCATCGCCGGCGCTAGGCGTGACGACGGCCGTGATCGGTAACTGTGGCTTTGGCATTGCGCCGTGCCCAGCTGATTTACGCGAAACCATGCTCAAAAACCTGTCCGTGGTTGAAGGCATGGATTTACAAGCGCTGCTCACAGGTGTGAATTTTGAATTTGAGACGT
>CANBUF010000071.1 GCA_947372575.1 Alcaligenaceae bacterium
ATTAAAAGTATGTGTCAACAGTGTAAATCAAGGGGGTTGGTTCAGTAGGGGATGCACGGTGAAGAAAACAACGGTCATGTAAAGACATGCGCGATGACTGCTTGATCTGATAAGCACGCGTTCGTGCGCTCGGACGAATGGGTTCAGGGCGAGAAAACTGGAGGCGCAAGCCGGAATCGAACCGACCTACTCGGATTTGCAATCCGGTACATAACCACTCTGCCATTGCGCCAGTGCAAACTAAAAAAGGGGAAGCATTAAATGCTTCCCCTTTTTAGAATTTGGAGCGGGAGAAGAGTCTCGAACTCTCGACCTCAACCTTGGCAAGGTTGCGCTCTACCAACTGAGCTACTCCCGCTTGAGAAGTCGCAAATTATACACGAAATTTAAACATTTGAACAATGCATTTTTGATGAGAAGGCCAACATTCACATCACAGTTTGCTTCATTTTTTTCTGGTCAAACTATTGCTGGTTGACCGGACAAATGCTTCGTTTAGATCAAGTACTATTAGCGAAGACCAGCAATATAACATAGTTTTTTGCCCTGCATGTGCCGATGGTATTGTCTGATGTTCAGTATTCAAATTTTCTAGTTATTGTTGCTAATGCCAATCGATTTTCAGCCACACTTCTTTGACCTCACTCACTCCAATACGCTTGGTCTTGCCTGTCTTGCAGGGCAGGTCCTTGAGCTGCGTGAGCCTGACCAGCTAGCTGAAATCTCCACACAAAGGGATCGCGGCGCATCCATTTTTGTGCTGGGAGGTGGGAGTAACGTTGTGTTACCCGAACGTCTGGAGCGGTTGGTGGTGCGTGTCCAGCTCAGGGGTATCAAATTGATCGAGGCACGCACAGATGCCTGGATCATTGAAGTCGCTGGGGGTGAAAACTGGCATGATTTTGTGCAGACTGCTGTGGCAAATGGTTGGGATGGCCTGGAAAACATGGCTTTGATCCCCGGTACCGTTGGAGCCGCACCCGTCCAGAATATTGGTGCTTATGGTGTGGAGCTTGAGACGCGGATCGAGTCCGTGACGGCCTGGTATATCCCCGAAGCAAAAATGTTTACCTTCTCTCGAGAGGCGTGTGATTTCAGTTACCGCGACAGCATGTTCAAGCGCGCGGGGATGGGTCAGTGGCTCATTGTATCGGTGCGCTTTGCCTTGCCGCGCCCCTGGCAGCCGATGCTTGGCTATCCTGACCTGGCATGTCATCCCATGTTGATGCAGGCGCACGGCGCAGAGGTGACCGCACGTCAGATTTTTGATGCCGTATGTGCGATCAGGCGGACCAAATTGCCCGATCCTGCCGTCTTAGGTAACGCAGGGAGTTTTTTTAAAAATCCTGTTATTTCAGCTGAACAATACGCTAATCTCAAGCAGGCGTTCCCAAATCTGGTGTCCTATTCCCAGCCTGATCAAACGTACAAGCTTGCGGCCGGGTGGCTAATCGAACAGGCTGGCTGGAAAGGGCGGCGCGTGGGGCGCGTAGGGGTGCACGACAGGCAGGCACTTGTGTTGGTAAATTATGGCCAAGCCAGCGCCAATGAGCTACTCGCGCTTGCCAGCGAGGTCAAAGACAGCGTGAACCGACAATTCGGCGTCACGCTTGAGATTGAACCAGTTATTGTGCCTGGCTAGGCTCAGAGACCCAGGACGGTTTGCATGTCAAATAAACCTGCAGGTTTGTCGTTAAGAAAGCGTGCGGCGCGCAAGCTGCCTTCGGCATAACCGGCACGACTGCTGGACTTGTGCGTGATTTCGATGCGTTCTCCCGTACCGCAAAAGAATACCGTGTGATCACCTACGATATCTCCACCGCGCAGAGCTGAGAAGCCGATTGAACCTGTTTCGCGCGGCCCGGTGTGCCCGTGCCGGGTCCAGGTGGCAATGTCTTCGAGCGGTTTGCCCCAGGCTTGTGCAATGACTTCGCCCATTTTGAGTGCTGTGCCGGAGGGTGCATCGACTTTGTGTTTATGGTGCGCTTCGAAGACCTCTACGTCATAGCCTGAGTTCAGAATGCGCGCGGCCAGATCCAGGAGTTTGAGGGTGGCGTTTACACCGACACTCATGTTTGGGGCAAAGACGATTGCAATCGATTCTGAGGCTTTTTCGATGGCGGACTTGCCGGCCTCATCAAACCCGGTCGTGCCAATTACCATACTGACACCCAGCTCGACGCAGGCTTGCAAATGGAGTAAAGACCCCTCTGGCCGCGTAAAGTCAATCAGGCAATCCGCCTGACTGAGCGCGCTGAGCTGGTCTGTAATTTGCACACCACTCAGGGTTCCCAGAAATGCACTGGCGTCCTGTCCGAGCATCGGGCTCGAGGAGTGGTCAAGTGCAACGGTGAGCTTGAGGTCTGCAGTCTGGGCGATCGCCTCAATCAGCATACGTCCCATCCGCCCACTGGCACCACTAATTGCAATTCGCATCATGTAAAACTCTTGTGCAGTTTAGGTTATTCGAGTGGCATGGGGGCGTCATCTGGAGCGCCTGGCAGCGCTTCAGGATCAGACACGGAAGTGTCGCCTAAGGTTTCACCCAGGGTCAGACCAGGCGCCATCATGATGGGTTCTGGTAGTCCAGCGTCCAGTCCGGCGCGTGTTGCATCGAGCTTGAGCTGTGCATCCTCGCTTTTTGAGATAGCGACTTCATCACGGGCAATCTGGAAGGGTTGGAGTTCGGGCTGTTCATCGCCTTTCCAGTTTGCGAGCTTTCCGTCACTAAAGAAGACTGTCAGCGTACGCTCTTCGGTTTTGCCATTGCCTGCGCGGAAGTAGTATGGGTAGTCCCAGCGGTCGCTATGCCAAACGCTGGTAAGCGTAGAGGTGCCCAGGGCAAACCTGACCTGTTCGCGTGTCATGCCTTCGCGTAGTGTGGACACCTGTTCTTTGGTAATCCAGTTGCCTTGCTGGACGCTGTTACGGTAGGGAAAGCCCCAGCGGGTGGATTCGCATCCCGCGAGAACGGTCACGACTGCGACCAGGGCCAGAATGGCACGAAAATGCGAAGCAATATGACGAAACGTGACCACTGCGTACCTCTATCGATTTAACTAGCAAAGACGTTATCATAAAGGTTTACAGGATCACACGTTGGTAGTTTTCAGACTAAAATCCTGAATAGAGCTATTTCGCTCTGATTGATCGGGCGTGGAGCAGCGCGCTAGGGGGATGTCTTGCAAACTGAAAACGACCAGAGCGACTTGAAAAACGTAGGCCTGAAAGCCACGTTTCCACGTCTCAAAATTCTGGATATTTTCCATAAATCAGGCCAGCGCCACCTCAGTGCCGAAGATGTCTATCGTGTCCTGATAGGTGAGAGCGTAGATATCGGACTTGCGACGGTCTATCGCGTGCTCACTCAGTTTGAGCAGGCAGGAATACTGTCTCGCAGTCAGTTCGACGGTGGTAAGGCGATTTTTGAACTCAATGACGGCGACCACCATGATCACCTGATTTGTACCCATTGCGGCAAAGTCGCAGAGTTTTCAGACGCAGAAATCGAAAAACGCCAGCACAAAGTCGCACGCGATAAGGGCTTCACGCTTGAGAGTCATGCCATGGTCTTGTATGGCATCTGTGCAGCCTGTCACGCCGCTGGACGTTAAGCCTCCAGCATTTCCTGGGCGTGTTGGCGTGTAGTGGTTGTAATCTTGAGTCCGCCTAGCATGCGGGCGATTTCTTCGACACGTGCCTGTTCTTTGAGTGCGATGATGCTAGATTGGGTCGTATCCCCAATCATTTTTTTACTGACCTGAAAATGCTGTTGCCCGCGGGCAGCGACCTGTGGCAAGTGCGTGACGCACAGAACTTGATGGCGTCCACCCAGCTCTCGCAATAAATTACCCACGACTTCGGCAACCGCACCACCAATACCACTATCGACTTCATCAAAAATCAAGGTCGGCACACGTGCGGCACGGCTGGCAATAACAGAGAGTGCCAAAGAAATCCTGGCTAATTCGCCGCCTGAGGCCACTTTGGCTAATGAACGGGCAGGCGTGCCGGCATGCCCCGCCACCAGAAACTCAACCAGATCCTTTCCATGGCCTGCTGGTGTGGCCTCTGATAGAGCGACTTCAAACTGACCGCCTTGCATCGCAAGGGTTTGCATAGCCTGAGTGACCATTGTCGCGAGTGCCTGCGCAGCTACGCGACGTGCGCTGCTCAGCGTTGCGGCGGCCTCCAGATAACTGGCCTCCAGGACGCTTGCACGTCGTTTGAGTGCGTCGATATCGGCGGTGGCCTGTAAGGCTGTGAGTTCGCTTTGTAACCTTTCGTGCAGCGCACAGAGTTGTTCAGGCTCGACTTTAAACTTGCGCGCCGTGTCAAAAACGGTGCGCATGCGATCCTCGACCATGATGAGTCGCTCAGGATCGAGTTCGGCATGCGACAAGTAGGCGCTGAGATCCGAAATCGCCTCGCTCACGCCAATGCGGGCAGATTCGAGTGCGTCGTGAATCGACTGCAAACCCGTGTCGTGTCTAAGTAGCTGGCTGATTCGTTGCACGGCATTGGACAGAAGCTGATTGGCAGATACCTCGTTTTCTTCGAGCAAGCCGAGGGCAAGTGCAACGCCATCAATGAGCGACTGGCCGTTCGCCAGTCGCGTGTGCTCGGTCGAGACCTCTTCCCATTCCCCGGGTTGCAAGGCTAAGCGGTCGAGTTCTGAGAGTTGCCATTCCAGTTTGTCCCGGGATGCACGCAGTGATGTGGCGTCTTGCTCGCACAGGCTGAGCTGGCGCTCAACTACCCGCCAGGCTTTCCAGGCTACCTGTACCTGCTGGCGCAGAGCCTGATGATTGCCGTGGGCATCGAGCAAATCCCGTTGGTTATCGTTGCGCAGCAGGCTCTGGTGCGCATGCTGGCCATGAATGTCAATTAAATACTCACCAATCTCGCGCAGCTGCGTCACAGTGACCGCAGAACCGTTGATGTAGGCACGGCTGCGGCCCTGACTATCAATGACGCGGCGCAGGACCAGCTCGTCGCCAGCCTGCAGATCGTGTTCGGTCAGCCATTGGGTCAGGGTGCAGGGGGTGTCAAATACAGCACTGATCTCTGCCCGGGTGGCGCCTTGTCTCAGTACGCTTGAATCGGCGCGGGTCCCCAGGGCTAGCGCGAGCGCATCAATCAGGATCGACTTGCCAGCGCCAGTCTCACCCGAAAAAACGGTAAAACCAGACTCGAAGCTGATATCGGCCTCGGCAACAATGACAAAATCACGGATATGCAGCGCACGCAGCATGCGTTATTCCCCGTCGTTGCTGGAGTTTGGCATGCGATTCCAGTCAAGCTTACGTCGCAAGGTTGAAAAAAAACTGTAGCCGGGCGGGTGCAGAAAGCGAATCGTATGGGGTGCGCGCTTGACTACAATCCGGTCGCCAGGCTGCAGGTCAGACCAGCTCTGCATATCAAAGTGTACGCTGGCACCACCATCGACCCGGCCCATTGCCGTCAACGTTATATTCAAGACACCATCAGCAGGAATGACAACAGGACGGTTTGACAAGGTCTGAGGGGCAACAGGCACCAGAACAATCGCGTCGACTTCCGGGTGCAGGATCGGGCCTGCCGAGGAGAGTGCATAGGCCGTTGAACCTGTCGGTGTTGCAACAATCAGGCCATCTGCGCGTTGGGTATACATGAACTTATCGCCGATTTCGACACGTACCTCAATCATGCCGCCTCGTCCTGAGCGGCTAAGCACGACGTCATTGAGCGCTGTCGCAGAAAACATCTGCGAATCGCCACGCCAGACCGTACCCGTGAGGAGCATGCGTTGTTCAGTTTCGTAATGCCCGGCCAGAAGGGCCTTCAGTGCGATCGACGCATCCTGTATGGGGATGTCGGTAATGAATCCAAGTCGGCCATGATTAATCCCGACCACCGGCACATCGAACGGCGCGAGGTGCCGTGCTGCGCCGAGCATGGTGCCATCTCCGCCCATGACGATTGCGAGCTTGGCCCGCTCACCGATCTCGGTAAAGCTTGCAGAGGGATATTCCGAGACGCCCGTGTGTTTGGCGGTATCGGCTTCGATCAGCACCTGGCAGCCTTCGTTGGTCAGCAGGGACGCCAGTACGCGCAACGGGGCGTGCAGACCTGCATCCTGATAGCGACCAACCAAAGCAATAATGGGAAAATGCATGAAAAACTCACCCGGAGAAAAACTAACGCGCCCAGAGAAAAACTAACCGATTATAGGGGCGGGGACTGTAAAATAGGAACATGATGGATGATCGCGCACGTGCACTACTGAAAGCATTAATTGAACGATATATTGACGATGGCCAGCCGGTCGGCTCGCGCACGCTTTCGAAAATGTTCGATTTGTCGCCCGCAACGATCCGCAATGTCATGTCTGACCTCGAAGAACTCGGGTTGATCCACAGCCCCCACACTTCAGCAGGCAGGGTGCCGACCCCCAGGGGCTACCGGTTATTTGTTGACACCATGCTGGCTGCCCAGCCGGTTGAACTACTCCCCACAACAGATGTACGCGATCTTCAGCCTGCGGCTGACCCGGGACGGGCGATCAATGCAGCGGCGTTATTGCTTTCCAATTTGACACAGTTCGCCGGGGTTGTTTTGTCTCCACGGCGTACACAAGTGTTTCGCCAGGTCGAATTCATTCGTCTCTCCGAAAAGCGGATCCTACTTATCATTGTGACGCCCGATGGTGACGTCCAAAACCGGATACTGCTCACGCCCCGCGACTACACCAGCATTGCCCTCATGGAGGCTGCGAATTTCTTTAATCATAATTTCGCAGGCAAATCCTTCTCCGAAGTCCGTCAGACGCTGGCGGGAGATCTTGCGCGTCTGCAGGAGGACATGTCCAGATTGATGCAGGCAGCCGTCGAGGCGGGCTCCGAAGCCGCCGACGAAGTCGAAAATGTCGTGATTTCCGGGGAGCGCAAGCTGTTGGATATTAATGAGCTGGCCTCCGATATGGATCGCCTGCGAAAAACCTTCTCCCTGTTTGAAAAAAAGACTGATCTGTTACAACTCCTGGACGTATCGAACCGCGCACAGGGCGTTCAGATTTATATCGGTGGCGATTCGTCACTCGTTCCAACCGAGGATCTTTCTGTGATTACCGCACCTTATGGTGTCGATGGTCGCATTGTGGGTACTCTTGGCGTGATCGGTCCGACTCGCATGTCCTATGAACGCGTGATCCCCATCGTTGATATTACGGCGCGTCTGCTCTCGAACGCACTAAGCCATAACTACACTGAGCGAAACTAACATGCAATTCTGGCCCGAGCCCAAGCGCGATCTGACGCGCGAATCCCGTTTTCAGACCTGGCCTAAATCCTTTCGTACGCCGCGCGTCGGAGTGATACTGGTGAATCTGGGGACACCCGAGGCACCGACGGCTCCTGCCATTCGACGTTACTTGCGCGAGTTTCTCTCGGATCCCCGCGTCATCGAAATCCCCAAGCTGCTGTGGTGGCCGATTCTCAATGGACCTATCCTGATGGCGCGCCCACGCAAGCTCGCGCCCCGCTATCGGAGTGTCTGGATGGAGGAAGGTTCGCCCTTGATGGTCTACACGCAACGCCAGACCGAGGGATTGCGTCAGGTCTTTGCCGCACGTGGCTTTGATATTGAAGTCGAAACCGGCATGCGCTATGGTCAGCCCTCAATCCAGAGTGCAATGCTCAAACTGCGCGATAAAGGCTGCGAGCACATCCTTGTTGTTCCACTGTATCCACAATACGCTTCGAGCACGACTGCGACCGTGGTCGACGAAGTCACGCGCGTCGCCGGTCGGATGCGCAACCAACCCGCCCTGCGTTTTATCAAGCGTTTTAATACTGATCCGGCCTTTATCCAGCCTCTGGGTGACAAAATTGCGGCCTACTGGCAAGCCTTCGGTCGTCCCCAAAAACTGGTCATGAGTTTTCATGGGCTGCCCAGACAGTGTGTCGAAATGGGCGATCCCTATTGTCGCGACTGTTACGAGACTGCACGTGCGCTGGCTGAGTATCTGGGTTTGGCCGATAACGCTTACCAGGTGACCTTCCAGAGTCGGTTTGGACCTGCAAAATGGCTCGAACCCTACACGGA
>CANBUF010000072.1 GCA_947372575.1 Alcaligenaceae bacterium
ACTATCGCAACGCACGTCCCAAGTACCTCGAAAGCTTCTGGACTTTGGCAAACTGGGCTTTTGCAGCGCAAAACCTCGGTTAAATCGTTTTTCGGGTGCCGGGTGGTTGATCCGCTCGACTCCCAGATGCGTGCTTGAGATTGCAGGACAAGCCGGTGCATTGAATGTCCCCTGATGATCTGGATCATTTCTCCAGTATCAGGGATATTCAGGCACCGGTTTTTTTATTCTGCCAAGCCATTGCTTAAGCCGTAGATAGTCTGTCGTCAATTGCCTGGGTTTTGGCAATTCTTCGGCTTGCGCTAACATTCGAGACTCTCTCACAAAAACTTCTAGCAGGTAAAAAAACATGAGCCAACACGCCCTGATATGCGATGCAATGCGGACACCTTTCGGACGATATGGTGGAGCGCTTGCTTCTGTGCGTCCAGATGATCTGGCAGCAATCCCTATTCGTGCGCTGATGGCTCGCAATCCTAATGTCAAATGGGAAGAGCTTGACGATGCGCTCATGGGCTGCGCCAACCAGGCCGGCGAAGACAACCGTAACGTCGCTCGCATGGCGACCATGCTGGCTGGCTTGCCTGTTGATGTCCCGGGTGGCACGATCAATCGTTTGTGCGGTTCAGGCATGGATGCCATCGGTACAGCCGCGCGTGCGATTCGCGCGGGCGACACATCCTTCATGCTGGCAGGTGGCGTCGAAAGTATGACGCGCGCGCCGTTTGTGATGGGTAAGGCAGATACCGCCTTCTCGCGCAGTGCTGCAATTTTTGACACGACGATCGGATGGCGTTTTGTCAACAAACTGATGAAAGCCAAGCACGGCGTAGACTCGATGCCTGAGACCGCCGAAAATGTCGCCGATCAGTTCAATATTTCGCGCGAAGATCAGGATCTGTTCGCAATGGCGAGCCAGGAAAAAACAGCCGCTGCACAACTGGCAGGCTATTTTGACAGTGAAATTTCCCCAGTCTCGATCGTACAAAAAAAAGGCGATCCTATTGTCGTCAGCCGTGACGAGCATCCACGTCAGACCAGCATCGAGTCACTTTCACGGCTGAAAGGCGTGGTACGTGAGGGCGGTTCGGTGACAGCTGGTAATGCTTCAGGTGTGAATGATGGCGCGGTGGCGATGCTATTAGCCAATGAACATGCAGCCGTGCGCCATGGACTGACTCCGCGTGCACGTGTGGTGGCCATGGCAACTGCAGGTGTTGAGTCACGCATCATGGGAATTGGCCCCGCGCCGGCGACCAAAAAAGTCCTTGCGCTGGCCGGCTTGACGCTTGATCAGATGGACGTGATTGAGCTCAATGAAGCCTTTGCCGCCCAAGGCCTGGCCGTTCTGCGCATGCTGGGTCTCAGTGATAATGACCCGCGTGTCAATCCGAACGGTGGCGCGATTGCCTTAGGTCATCCGCTGGGTGCGAGTGGCGCACGATTAGTGATGACCGCCGTGCATCAATTGCACGCAACAGGAGGGCGTTATGGCCTGTGTACGATGTGCATTGGAGTCGGGCAAGGCATTGCCATGATTATTGAGCGCATCTGATCCTGAGGCGTTTTGCGGCATACCGGACCGGAGATTCCTTTTGCAGGGGATTTCCGGTTTTTTATTGTTAACGAATCCCTGTGATCTTTTTGCCTGCTGTGATCCCATGCTTTTCAAACCACCCTTGCTCCATTTCCAGCGTGTAGCGCACAGGTGCGGTAGAGCAGTGTGAGTTTTCAGTCATGGGCGCCATGTCTGCGATATTGGTGATCGTGCCATCATCCAGGATAAAGGCGATTGAAAGCGGCAAGAGCGTGTTGCGCATCCAGAAGCACTGCATACTTGGCTGTTCAAAGACAAAAAGCATACCGCTATTGGGTGCAAGTTCTTTGCGGAACATCAGGCCGCGCGTGCGGGTGGCGTCCGTGGAGGCGACTTCCGCCTGGATTCTGTACATGCCTGCTGTCAGCACACGTACTGGGAGGGTTTGTGCAGACAATTCGGAGATTCCGAATGTGCCTGACATTACAAACACAAACAGCGCAGCCAAAAGGGTGCGCTGTTTGAGGAAACTCAGCAACATATACATCGCATACCGTCCGAGGGGTTATTCACCCCTACAGTTTAAGCTGCGGTTATATTTGATGCTTGTTTGCCTTTCTGGCCTTGTGTGATTTCAAATGCAACACGCTGACCTTCTTGCAGTGTTTTGAAACCATCCATATTGATTGCAGAAAAATGTGCAAACAAGTCTTCGCCACCGCCATCAGGCGTCACGAAGCCAAAACCTTTAGCGTCGTTAAACCATTTAACCGTACCTGTAACCTTACCTGATGTCGAGTCTGACATGCCGACTGCCTCTTTAAACGTTGTATAAACTGTTTGAAAAGCTCAGGATTCGTGTTGTTAATCTGAGAGCTTTCCTGCGTTTTACATCCAGAAATCTGGTTGTATACCTAGATATTGAGCAGATATTTTTAAAACGTCAAGTATTTGATCAAAATCTGTTATCAATGATAATGCAATTTACCCCGATTTGTAACAAAAACTCACTGTTTTGTACCGGATGTCACATTTAGATTATGCCTACTAAAGTCTCTTTACCACCTGATTTAGTCGTTGAAAAAATAGCGGCCCGTACTGCACCTCCTCCTATGTACAGGGTGCTTTTATTGAACGACGATTACACCCCGATGGAGTTCGTGGTTCAGGTGCTCCAAAAGTTCTTTGGGAAGAGCCATGAGGACGCCATGAGGGTGATGTTGCAAGTTCACCACGAAGGCAAGGGTATTTGCGGGATTTACCCGCATGACATTGCGGCCAGCCGAATTAATCAGGTTGCGCAATATGCGCGCGCCAGACAGCACCCTTTGCAGTGTGTCATGGAACCCGCTGAGGACTAAAAATCACCAGGTTTCAGAAAGTTCCAGATACTTATCAAAAATAAATACTTTATCAACCAAATATATTCCGTACTGATAGGCATAGAATGATGTTTACCAGTGTGGTTTTTGTTCCTGGAAAGTCGAGGAAATCATGATTTCGCAAGAGCTTGAAGTTAGCCTGCATATGGCCTTTGTCGAGGCACGTTCAGCTCGCCATGAATTTATAACGGTCGAGCACCTGTTGCTGGCGCTGTTGGATAACGCTGCAGCGATCGAAGTGTTGAAAGCCTGTGCCGCCAATATGGACGAGTTGCGTAACCATTTGCGTAAATTCGTAACTGACAATACACCCGTCATCCCCGCAGGTTCCGAAGTCGATACCCAACCCACACTAGGGTTTCAGCGCGTGATTCAGCGCGCGATTATGCACGTTTCGGCGGGCGGCTCCTCTAAAAAACCTGTGACAGGCGCGAATGTGCTTGTTGCTATTTTTGGCGAAAAAGAATCGCATGCGGTCTATTACCTGCAGCAGCAGGGTATTTCACGACTGGATGTGGTGAATTTTCTCTCGCACGGTATCAGCAAGGTGAACGCGACTGAAAACCCAGCGACGCCTAAAGAGCCTCAGGCAAATGGTGAAGATCAATCTGATGCACGCCAGTCCCCGCTTGATCTGTATGCGCAGGATTTGAATGCAGATTCCATAGCGGGTCGAATTGATCCGCTTATTGGACGAGAATATGAGATTGAGCGCGTGATCCAGACCCTTTGCCGGCGCCGCAAGAACAATCCTTTGCTTGTCGGTGAAGCCGGCGTAGGCAAAACCGCGATTGCCGAAGGCCTGGCCTACCGCATCACCCGCCAGGAGGTTCCTGAGATTTTGCAGGACGCCCATGTGTACTCCCTTGATATGGGTGCCTTGCTGGCTGGCACGAAATATCGTGGTGATTTTGAGCAGCGCTTAAAAGGCGTGTTAAAGCAGCTTAAAAACGATCCCCAGGCGATTCTTTTTATTGACGAGATTCATACGCTTATTGGCGCGGGTTCTGCCTCGGGTGGCACGCTCGATGCTTCCAATCTGCTCAAGCCCGCGCTCTCTTCTGGTCAGTTGCGCTGTATCGGTGCGACTACATACACTGAATTTCGTGGTGTTTTCGAAAAAGACGCCGCATTGTCACGTCGCTTTCAGAAGGTCGATGTGCCTGAGCCGAGTGTGGAGCAAACGATCCAGATTCTGCGTGGCCTCAAAGGCCGCTTTGAAACCCATCATGGCGTGAAGTATTCCTCAGCTGCACTAATTGCTGCCGCCGAACTCTCCGCGCGTCATATCAATGACCGGCATTTGCCGGATAAGGCGATTGATGTGATTGACGAGGCGGGTGCTGCCCAGCGTCTCTTGCCACGCTCAAAACAGAGGAAAGTGATTGGTAAGACTGAAATTGAAGCCATTGTCTCCAAGATTGCCCGTATTCCGCCCCAGACGGTTTCACATGACGATCGCAGCAAGCTTGCAACGCTTGAGCGCGACCTGAAAACTGTGGTCTATGGCCAGGATGCTGCAATTGAAGCACTGGCTTCAGCGATCAAAATGGCACGCTCCGGGCTGGGACGACCTGAAAAACCGATCGGTGCTTTTCTCTTTTCAGGACCGACCGGTGTCGGCAAGACTGAGGTCGCACGTCAGCTTGCGTTCACACTTGGCATTGAGTTGTTGCGTTTTGATATGTCCGAGTATATGGAGCGGCACACCGTCTCGCGCCTGATTGGTGCGCCTCCCGGTTATGTTGGTTTTGATCAGGGGGGGTTGCTGACCGAGGCCATTAACAAACAGCCGCACTGCGTCTTGCTGCTCGATGAGATTGAAAAAGCGCATCCGGATGTATTTAATATATTGCTGCAGGTCATGGATCACGGCACACTGACAGATAACAATGGTCGCAAAGCGGATTTCCGCAATGTCATCCTTGTGATGACGACCAATGCTGGCGCGGAAGCGTTGAATAAACCTAATATCGGGTTTTCCAATACCCGTGCGTCAGGCGATGAAATGGCAGATATCAAACGCCTGTTCTCGCCTGAGTTCCGAAACCGTCTAGACGCCATCGTGCCATTTGCCGCGCTTAACCAGGAGGTCATCCTGCGCGTGGTCGACAAATTCCTCATGCAGCTCGAGGATCAGCTGCACGAAAAACGCGTCGAAGCTTCCTTTACGGATGCCTTGCGTGCTTACCTTGGCAAGAACGGGTTTGATCCGCTGATGGGCGCGCGTCCTATGCAACGTCTGATTCAGGATACGTTGCGCCGGGCACTGGCTGACGAATTGCTGTTTGGCAAACTGGTAGACGGTGGAACGGTCATTGTTGATGTGGATGCGCAGGACAAGGTGGTTCTCACAATCGGGGCGCTGCCTTCAAAAGCAAATCCCCGTACTGCAGGGTCAGATCAGGAAACAGAGCTGGCCGTTTAATGTCGAAAGCCACACTCACATTAAGCTGCCATCACTGTGGCGTGGCGTATCAGCGGGCACAGCTCAACCAGGGTGAGTGGGCGACCTGTGTCCGTTGCGACAGCGTGCTGGAGACCTACGCCTTGTTTCCCGCCAGCGCCTGGCTGGCTGTACTGATCGCGACAGTTATTTCTTTTACTCTGGCTAATACTTATCCCGTGGCGACCTTGGTCGTGCAGGGTGCAGGGCAGGCCGCATCCTTTATTGATGCAGTGGTGATTACCTGGCAGTCAGGATACCCAGAAGTCGCAGCGCTGACTTTTGCCGTCGGCTTTCTTTTGCCTGCTTTTCACCTGGGACTCCTGATCTGGGTGTTTGGCGCCTTGGCCTTTGGACGCATGCCGCTGTACTTTGAAACAGCAATTCACTTGATTGATCGGCTTAAACCCTGGTGCATGGTGCCTGTTTTTTTAATGGGGGTGTTAGTTTCGATCGTTAAACTGGTGAGTCTGGCCTCTTTGATTCCTGGCATTGGCCTGTTTGCCACGATCGCCTCTGCCATGTTGATCACGGCGCTTTCGCGGCTCACCTCATCAAAGATCCGCACAATGGCTTTCGATCTGGGACTACCTGCGCGCAGTGCACCACTTGCAAAGCCTCCATCTCCTGCGTTAATCATGCACACCTGGGCACTATGGCTGGCAGCGGTGATTCTGTATGTTCCTGCCAATCTACTGCCCATCATGAGGATATCCTCGCTGGGTTCTGAGTCTGCGCACACGATCCTGGGCGGTGTGATTGAGCTCTGGCACATGGGGTCCTGGGATATTGCTCTGGTGGTCTTTATCGCAAGTGTGGCGGTCCCTCTGTTCAAACTGATCGCGCTTGCCTTGTTGATTGTCATGACCCAGCAGCGTACAGGACTCAAACTCAAGGAACGCACCCACTTGTATGGGATGGTGGAGTTTATCGGTCAATGGTCAATGCTGGATGTTTTCGTCGTTATACTGCTCTCCGCACTTGGGCGTTTTGGCTCTTTGCTCACGATTGAGCCAGGTGGCGGAGCGGCTGCCTTTGGTGGCGTGGTTGTGCTTACCATGGTGGCCGCAATGGGTTTTGACCCTCGGCTGGCCTGGCGTCTGGCAGGCTATCGCATGCATATGGCCAAAGACGTCACAAGCGATGTGAAGTACGAAGTCAATGGCGTTTCACATAGTTAACTTATGAATCATTACCAAAGGAGTTGCCCGCATGCCTGAGTCAACCAGCCCCCCAGGCTCACTGCCTCTGCCGCGTGTTTCTCGAAAGCCTAAAAAAAACCTTGCCTGGGTTTGGCTGATTCCGATCGTAGCGGCTTTGATTGGTGTGTCGATTATCTGGAATGCGGTCTCCAAGCAAGGTCCAAAAATCTCCATTATTTTTAAATCTGCAGCGGGCCTTGAGGTTGGTAAGACGCAGATTCGCTATCGTGATGTCGTCATTGGCATGGTCAAGGAAATCCGCCTGAGTCCAAAACGTGATTCGGTGATCGTGGATGCTGAATTAACCAAAGATGCCGAATCTCTGGCGCATCAGGGTACGCAGTTCTGGGTCGTCAAACCGCGCGTGGGACTGGGTGGCATTTCAGGTCTTTCGACGCTGATTTCGGGGTCTTATATCGAGACAGATACTGACGCCTTGGGTGACAAGGGTTCAAGCAAGAAAGAATTCATCGGCCTCGAAGAGCCCCCACCGATTTCAAGCGATCGTCCCGGGTCACGCTTTTCGCTGCGCGCCCCGGATCTCGGTTCACTTGGACCTGGATCACCTGTGTACTATCGCCGGATACAGGTAGGTATTGTGACGACCTATAAACTGGACCGTTCAGGCAACTCTGTCGATATGGAGGTCTTTATTGACGCGCCTTATGATAAGTATGTGAATACTAATACGCGCTTTTGGAATGAAAGTGGCATCGATGTCACACTTGGTGCAGATGGGATGCAGATCAGCACGCAATCATTACTTTCAGTGATCGCTGGAGGCATTGCTTTTTCCTCCTTTGGCACAGAAACAGAAAAGCCCGCTGCGAACCAGGTGTTCAGTCTGTTTGATACGCGTCGCGCTGCTGAGCTTGTACCGCAGGGGGTTTCCGTTCCAATCAGCCTGCGCTTTGACCAGCCAACCCGCGGCTTGAAGGTCGGTGCTGGCGTTGAGTTTCAAGGGATTTCTATTGGTATAGTCAATAGCGTGATTCTGGACTTTGACATTATTAAAAGAAAATTCTTTACCCATGTCGATGCCACGCTTTATCCAGAGCGCCTGGGAGCGGTTTATACCGAAATGAATATGGGCAATCGCAAGCCCGAACAGCTTGCGGCCTCCCTTGGTGTCTTGACTTCCCGGGGGCTGCGCGCTCAGCTACGCAGTGCGAATATCCTCACAGGGCAGTTATATATGGCGCTGGCTGATTTTCCTCAGGCGCCTAAAATTACTCGACCTAAGGTAGATTTGCCTTTTAATATGCCAACGATCGAGGCAGATGATCTGGATAAGATGCAGCAAAACCTATCCAACATCATGGCTAAACTCGATAAGGTTCCTTTTGATG
>CANBUF010000073.1 GCA_947372575.1 Alcaligenaceae bacterium
GCACATCATCTCAACCGCTCCCGCGTAGTATGCGGAGATTACACCTATATCTGACAGGGTCAGGACTGGCCAAACTGGTCTTATGATCTGAATTTGCTAATGAAACCCTTGACTGAAGTCAGTCGCGCACAAGGCTTGCTGCACGGACGACTGGCAGACGTCGGTATGACATTGCGAGCGCAGGCAAGTCTGGCAACACTCACCCAGGACGTCATCAAAACCAGCGAGATCGAGGGTGAGCAACTTGATCCTGCCTCTGTGCGTTCTTCCGTCGCGCGGCATCTTGGCGTGGACATCGGCGCCCTCGCTCCAGTTGACCGCCATGTTGAAGGCGTGGTGGAGATGGTTTGTCACCATCCATCCTTTTCATGACGGTAACGGGCGCATTGCACGCGCGATCGGAGATCTGTTATTGGCACGCGCTGACGTCAGCCCCCAACGGTTTTATAGCCTGTCCGCACAAATTCAGCGCATGCGAAGTCAATACTACGACATACTAGAACATACACAAATAACGTCACTCAACGTCACGTCCTGGCTACTATGGTTTCTCAAAAACCTCAGCCTTGCAATCGATATTGCACACCAGACGCTAGATACTGTACTGGCTAAAACAAGATTCTGGAATCATTGGTCGAGTACCGCTTTGAATGCGCGCCAAGTAAAACTGCTCAATCGTTTGCTAGATGGCTTTGAGGGAAAACTTAACAGCAGCAAATGGGCAGCGATTGCAAAATGCTCACCTGATACAGCACTGCGCGACATCAGTGAAATGCTCGCGCTTGGAGTATTACAAAAATCTGAAGCAGGTGGTCGAAGTACAAGCTATGAAATTGCCGACTACGACTAAAAGCAATCCAGCTTCAGTAAACTCAGCTTCATAAACTTAACTGCTTTTTGCATTTGCCAGCTGTGTAATAAACAAGCCGGTCAACAGAATCAGGATCCCTGCTCCGCGCACCATATTGACAGGTCTGGCCGTCGCACCAAACAGACCAAAATGATCTATGACTATTGAACCGATTATCTGGGACGCCACCGCAAACATGATGAAGTTCGCCACGCCAAAGCGTGGAGCAAGAAAGGTCGCACTGATCACGTAAAAGGCCACGATCACGCCACCTAGATAATTCAACGGCTCTGAATGCACCAGGCGTGTGACATCAGGCAGCGACTGGGTAAAGAGTAACGCACACAACACGACAAAAAGCAGCCCGACGCAAAAAAGAATCACGGGTGCGTGCATCGGCTCACCAAGATGGCGACCGAGCTTGGCATTGAGCAATCCCATAACCGGAATCATCGCCCCTGCCATGAGCGCCCACACTGCGTATTTCAAAGAAAACATCTTCAATACCTTTTAGCGGGATTGGACTGATCGATTCCTATCGTAATCGATCAGTGCTTCAAACAGCCAACACAACCGTATCAATAAAATTAACGCAGTGCTTTATAACGAATACGCTTAGGCGCAGCACCTGCTTCGCCTAAGCGGCGTTTTTTGTCGGCTTCGTATTCCTGATAGTTCCCATCAAAGAACACAACTTGTGAATCGCCTTCAAACGCCAGGATATGGGTTGCAATCCGATCCAGGAACCAGCGATCATGGCTGATGACCATAATCGAGCCTGCGAATTCAAGCAAGGCGTCTTCGAGCGCACGCAAGGTCTCGACGTCCAGATCGTTGGAAGGTTCATCGAGGAGCAAGACGTTACCGCCCGAGATGAGGGTCTTGGCCAGATGCAGACGACCACGCTCACCGCCCGAGAGTTGACCAACGGTCTTACCCTGATCGGCACCTTTGAAGTTAAAGCGCCCGAGATAAGCACGTGCTGGCATTTCAAACCTGCCGACCGTCAGAATATCCGCCCCATCAGCAATAGTATCGAATACAGTTTTTGCATCAGGCAAGGCATCGCGCGATTGATCAACAAAGGCGATCTTGACGGTCTGGCCAATATCAACCTGACCACTGTCAGGCGTTTCTTTGCCAGCAATCATTTTAAAGAGGGTTGATTTACCCGCACCGTTGGGACCGATAATCCCGACAATCGCGCCCGGTGGCACACGAAAGCTCAGGTGATCAATCAGAATCCGATCACCAAATGCTTTGCTGACATCGTTGAATTCAATGACTTCATTACCCAGACGCTCGGCCACAGGAATGAAAATCTCCGAGGTTTCGTTGCGCTTCTGGTATTCCTGCGATGACAGCTCTTCGAACCGGGTCATCCGGGCCTTAGCCTTGGCTTGACGTCCCTTGGCATTCTGGCGAACCCACTCAAGTTCTTTCTTGATGGTTTTCTGGCGTGCAGACTCGGTGGCCTCTTCTTGTTGCAGGCGTGCATCTTTTTGCTCAAGCCAGGAGCTGTAATTACCTTTCCAGGGAATACCATGTCCGCGGTCAAGCTCCAGAATCCACTCAGCCACGTTATCCAGGAAGTAACGATCGTGGGTCACTGCCACCACGGTACCGGAAAATTTTGAGAGGAATTGCTCCAGCCAGTCGACGCTTTCGGCATCCAGGTGGTTGGTCGGCTCATCGAGCAACAACATGTCGGGTTTGGACAACAGCAGACGGCACAAGGCCACCCGGCGCTTTTCACCACCGGACAGCTTACCGACGTTGGCATCCCAGGGTGGTAAACGCAACGCATCGGCTGCGATTTCCATCTGGGTTTCGATATCGTCCGAGCCACTGGAGGCTGCCGCAGAGATAATGGCTTCGAGGTCTGCCTGCTCGGCCGCAAGCTTGTCAAAGTCGGCATCCGGTTCTGCATAAGCGCTATAGACTTCGTCCAGACGCTTGCGAGCAGCCACAACAGGTCCCAGACCTTCTTCGACCGCTTCGCGCACGGTTTGCTCGGGATTGAGTCGGGGCTCCTGCTCCAGATAGCCAATATTCAGACCAGGCATTGGGGTGGCTTCTCCCTCGATTTCCTTGTCGAGCCCTGCCATGATCTTGAGCAGAGTCGATTTACCTGAGCCGTTGGTACCGAGCACGCCGATTTTGGCACCCGGAAAAAAAGACAGTGAAATGTCGCGCAAAATCTGGCGCTTGGGAGGCACCACTTTGCCCACGCGATGCATGGTGAATACGTATTGAGCCATTGGATCCGTCGCTAATCTTTGAAAAACAATGCCATATTGTAGGGCTTGTGCGAGGTGATATCGGCACCTGCTCGCCTCGGCGGCTATGATGTAGGGTCAATACACGCCTGTTTATGCCTTTTAAGTTGATGCGCCATGACCACACCTGACACCGCCCTGCGATTTACTGAACAAGAACTTGCCATGCTTGGCAAAACAGCTGACGGCTTAAGCGCCTACATGGGCAAACCTGTCCTGGCGGAAGTCGGCATGGACGATGACGCAGAATGGGTCATCTTTGCACTCCCCATTGGCACCGACGAAAAGCCAGACGAAGAAGCCATGCATGTCCAGATGGGGGGCCCCGGTGCAAAATTTGTCGGTAACCGTGGTGGACTGGATCTGGATCATGAATCCTATGACTGTCAATACATGTGGGCAATCCAGATCACCGAAGATCCCGAGGCCCGTTTTGTCAGACTGGACGAAAATGGCGAAGAATTCGACTTTTCGAATGAGCTTTCAGAGTTGCTGCCTTTTGAGCTGAGCGACGAGGAACTCCCCGACCCGGATCTCGAAATGCTCGAAGATCTCGGCGAGGATGACACCGACGAGGATGACCTGCCCGATCTGGACGAAGACCAGGATATGCGTCCCAAAGGCCCCCTGCACTAAGTTTTTGAGGGGATTCCAGCGCGATGTGAGTTTTTGGGAAGAGGCCCGCACGATGTTTGGCCCATAGCTCTCCAAGCACATCATTGCGCATCAGACTCGCTTTGCACCCTTTACGCTATCGCACGCTAGCCATCGGCCAGCCTTGCTCCACTCCGTGACAGGTCACCTGGGTCTCACCACGCGAAATCGTCAGTGGTGCGTCGGTGCGACAGACCTCACGCGCAAACGGGCATCTAGGGTGAAAGGTGCACCCTGAAGGTGGACTTAAGGGATTAGGCACCTCACCTGCTACGGGTGTACGGCGCGCACCATCACCCGACATATCAGGAATTGCAGACAAGAGCATTCGTGTGTAAGGGTGCTGCGGATTGGCAAACAAGTCATCCCGACTCGCAATCTCGACAATACGCCCGAGATACATCACACCGACACGATCCGCTACATGATGCACGACCGCCAGATTATGTGAAATAAACAAGTAGGTCAGACCCAGCCTGTGTTGCAGGTCTTTCATGATGTTGAGCACCTGAGCCTGCACAGAAACATCGAGCGCAGAGGTGGGTTCATCACACACCAGAAATTCTGGATTAACTGCCAGGGCACGGGCAATCGAAATTCGCTGACGCTGTCCACCTGAAAACTGATGCGGGTAACGATTCTGATCACTAGGATGCAAGCCGACCTGGGTCAGCAACGCATCCACACGCTCGACACGCTGCGCAGCATTAAGACTGGTATGCGCAAGCATCGGCTCGGCAATGATGCGACCCACTCGCCAGCGTGGATTCAGACTCGCAAACGGATCCTGAAAAATCATTTGTAAACGCTTGCGCAACGACAGTCCGTTCGGGCCGTCCATGTCAGAGAGCGGCTGGCCATCAAACGTAATCGAACCACTCGTCAACGGATATAAGCCTACGAGTAGGCGGGCAATCGTGGACTTACCACAACCAGACTCGCCCACGAGTGCAAGCGTCTCGCCTTTACGAATACTGAACGAGACACCATCGACTGCGCGTAATTGGGTGCGAGGTTTGCGTGCGAGTACGCGTTCGAGCCAGGGGGCTGATACATCAAACCAGCGCGCGGCATCTTTGACCTCGACTAAAGGGTGTTCAATCATCATGCGCGCTCCTGTTCTGCGTGTAACCAGCAAGCGGTGCGTGAGGTCCCGACCTGGAGCAATTCAGGTCGTTGCGTTTGACATCTTGGCATGACGCGCGGACATCGGGGATTGAAAGCACACCCCTCTGGAATCGCATTTAAGCGCGGCATACTGCCATCGATCTGCACGAGCTGTTCGACGTGCTGGTGCACAGAGGGGATCGATCCCATCAGGCCTACCGTATAAGGATGGTAAGGAGAATGAATCACATCGCGCACATTACCAATCTCGGCGACACGCCCGGCATACATGACAACGACACGGTCAGCCGTCTCGGCAATCACACCCATATCGTGTGTAATCAACATCACAGCTGTACCTTGTTCCCGGCAAAGTTTTTTAAGTAAATCAATGATCTGCGCCTGAATCGATACATCGAGTGCCGTTGTGGGCTCATCCGCTACGATCAGCTTGGGTTCAGCAGCCAGCGCAAGCGCAATGACCACACGCTGGCGCATCCCGCCTGAAAACTGATGGGGATAATGATCGATTCGTTCGCGTGCAGCTGGTATTCCCGTCGCCTCCAGCAACTCAATGGCCCGTGTGCGTGCCTGCGACCAGGACATCGGCAAATGGGTGACGATCGTTTCGGTCAGCTGGTGGCCCACGGTATAAAGCGGATTAAGTGAAGTCAGTGGATCCTGAAAGATTGCGCCGATTTCACGCCCCCGAATCGGACGCATCTGATCCTCAGATAATTGATCAATCCTGCGTCCAGCCAGCAAAATTTCACCGCCTGAAATACGCCCTGGGGGTTCAAGCAGGCCAATGATCGCGGCACCCGTCAGTGATTTACCAGCCCCAGACTCTCCAACCACGCCAAGCACTTCGCCAGCAGCGATCGAAAACGATACATTGTTCAGAGCCTTGAGCGTGCCGTGACGTGTTGGAAACTCAACGCTGAGATCACGTAATTCAAGAATAGTTGACATGCTTACCCTCAGCTTAAACGTGGATTGAGGGCATCTCGCAACCAGTCACCGAGCAAGTTGACCGAGAGCACAAGCAGCACCAGCGCCGCACCTGGGAAAACCGTAATCCACCACTCGCCGGAAAACAAAAAATCATTGCCGATACGAATCAATGTTCCGAGCGAAGGCGAAGTCGCTGGCACCCCAACGCCCAGATAGGAGAGCGTGGCTTCGGTGATAATTGCCGTGGCCAGATGCACCGTTGCCAGAACCAGCACCGGACCCAATACGTTGGGGAGTACATGCCGGAACATGATGACAGGTGAAGAGATACCAATCACTCGCGCGGCCTGGACATATTCGCGGTTTTTTTCAACCAGGGTTGAACCCCGAACCGTACGTGCATATTGTGGCCAACCTGCCAGCGCAATCGCACCCACCAGTACTGGAAATGCAATCACCTCATGCATATCACCTGGTACGACCGCACGCGCCACACCATCAATGAGCAAGGCAATCAGAATCGCCGGAAAAGACAGCTGCACATCGGCAATACGCATAATCAATGCATCGATGCGACCGCCTGCATAGCCAGAAATCAAGCCAAGCACGATGCCAAGCGCCATAGCCCCCACCACTGCTGACAGACCAATCAGCAAAGACACCCGGGTCCCGTACATGAGTGCAGACAGCAGATCACGTCCCTGGCTATCGGTGCCGAGCAAGTATTGTCGTGTCCCCTCGGGCAACCAGGCAGGTGCTTTGAGCGCATCCAGTAACTCGATTGAGGCCAGATCAAAGGGGTTGTAGGGCGCGAGGAATTCCGCCCCAAACGCTGCGATCAACAGAAGTAGCAACATGACCGTCGCAGCAATGGCAACCGGGTGATGCCGCCAGGACCAGGCCAGATCACCATTCCAGAATTTATTCAGTGCGGTGCGCATCAATGGCCTCCTCCATTTTTACCCAGGCCAGCGCGTAAGCGGGGATCGACAGCAAAGTACAGCAGATCGACGCTGAGGTTGATCAGGACAAAGATCAGTGAAATGAGACAGAGATAGGCAGCCATGACGGGGATATCGGCAAACTGCACGGCCTGGATAAAGAGCAGGCCCATTCCAGGCCACTGGAACACCGTCTCGGTCACAATCGAAAACGCAATAATGCCTCCAAGCTGCAACCCCATGATGGTAATCACGGGCACCAGTGTATTTTTCAGTGCATGGCCAAAATGGATCGCACGTCGTGTCAGTCCCCGTGCACGCGCGAATTTGATGTAGTCGGTACGCAGGACTTCGAGCATCTCAGAGCGCACCAGACGCAGCACCAATGCCACCTGAAAGAGCGACAGCGTGATGGCAGGAAGGATCAGATGCTGCCAGCCACTCACGGTAAATAAGCCACTCGTCCACCAGCCGATCTTGATCGTATCGCCACGGCCATAGCTCGGCAGCCAGCCAAGAGAAACAGAGAACACCAGGATCAGCAAAATACCAATCAGAAAAGTCGGAAGTGATACGCCTAGCAAGGACATGGCTAACAGCGCCTGTGAAATCTTGCCATGGCGCCTGAGCGCCGTATAGACCCCAAGAGGCAGGCCGACCACCAGTGCAAGCACCGCCGCCGCAACAGACAGCTCGAGCGTTGCGGGGAGTTTTTCACGGATGAGAACAGAAACTTTTTGGCCCTGACGCAAGGACAGACCAAAATCACCCTGTAAAGCGTTCATCACAAAGTGATAAAACTGCACCACGACTGGATCGTTCAAGCCCAGCTGCATACGCAGCAAGTCGCGCTCGGCAGGCGTAGCATCCTGACCAAGCATGATGGAGACAGGATCTCCCACAAACTGGAACAGAACAAACGCCAGTAAAGCAACAACGAGCATCACGCCCAATGACTGCAAGAGTCGGCGCACGATAAAAGCAAACATGTGTTCTCACGAAAACGCTG
>CANBUF010000074.1 GCA_947372575.1 Alcaligenaceae bacterium
GCGCCATTTAAACAGGATGTAGTCATCCCAGTCGTACTGAAATTCGAAAAAGCAGGCGACGTTCGGGTCAACTTTACGGTCAAACCCTCAATCTACAATCCGGGCGCACAAGCTGACCACGCAACACACGCCCACGATGGGGCGATGAAACACTAAGGTGTAGGAATAAGTGGTGGGCGTGTGCCAAAAATAGCCGAGCCCACCCGGATTTCGGTCGAGCCCTCTTCGATGGCCCACTCAAAATCACCACTCATTCCCATCGAGAGCCGATCCAGCGAGATGCCGGCAATTGCCTCCTGTCGTGCCTGATCGCGTAACTGACGCAAGGTAGAAAAGCAGGCACGCACAGCGTGTTCCTCTTGCGAATGCTCAGCCATCGTCATGAGTCCTTGCACCTTGAGCGTATCAAAGCGCGACAATTCACGTAAAAAACCGATCAAACCCGAGGCCTCAAGCCCCGACTTAGTTTCTTCTGGCGAGGTTTTGACCTGTACCAGCACGTCAATCGATCGGCCCTCGCCCTGCAGGCGGCGATCCAGTGCTTGGGCGAGCTCAATTCGGTCGAGCGACTGCAACTCATGAGCCAATCGCGCGACCTCCTTCGCCTTATTGGTTTGCAAATGACCGATCACGACCCATTCCAGGTTGCAATCTGCCAGCAGCGGAGCCTTCTGTGCGATCTCCTGGGTCTTATTTTCTCCAAATCGCCTGAAACCCAGTCCAACCGCCTCACGGATGGCATTGACGTCAAACGTTTTGCTAACAGGCAACAAAGTCACCTCAGCTACATCACGGCCGACCCGTGCGCAGGCCTGTGCCATCCTGTCACGAATGGCCTGGACTCTGATGGCCATCGTGTCTGCTTGTTCCATTGAACCTGAATCCTGACTCATGACAAGACACTCCTGGATGAACTGGTTGGTAGATATTCGTTGCAATGATCTTACGGCATCTGCCTGGCAGGCGCAGCAGAACTATGCATCAAGAGCGTGCGCGTAGCGCGTATACTGCACCGCTTTGATGCTTGCGCACCAAAACAATGCCTTTTAGTATGACGCCGCTCTGAATGCATGCATTTATCTGGGAAGAAAGATATCAAGTTATCTACGTCAATTCACTTATTGTTCTTTCAATAAAAATCTGGCACGCCTTTTGCTTAAGACTCTGCAAGCATAACCAACCCGGAGTCAAGGGCACGTTATGCGGCACACCAACCACCGGCCCGACCGGATTGACCTCGACCCAGGAGTTTTCAGATGAAACGCAGATTAGTGATTAAACAGCTCACAGCTGTCAGCCTGTTGGCAATGTCTGGCTTTAGCTTGCAGTCCTTTGCCGCAGAAGACACCATCAAAGTTGGTATTTTGCATTCCCTTTCCGGCACCATGGCAATCTCTGAGACATCGCTCAAAGACGTCGCCCTGATGACCATCGACGAAATCAACGCCAACGGTGGCGTGAACGGCAAAAAGCTCGAAGCCGTGATTGTTGACCCCGCATCGAACTGGCCTTTGTTTGCTGAAAAAGCACGCCAGTTGATCGACAAAGATAAAGTTTCTGTCGTATTCGGTTGCTGGACGTCTGTTTCACGCAAGTCCGTCTTGCCCGTCTTTAAAGAACTCAACAGCCTGTTGTTCTACCCAGTGCAATACGAAGGCGAAGAGCTCGAGAAAAACGTGTTCTACACGGGTGCAGCACCTAACCAGCAAGCAATTCCTGCTGTCGAATACCTGATGAGCGAAGATGGCGGCGGTGCCAAGCGCTTTGTCCTGCTGGGTACTGACTATGTCTATCCACGCACCACCAACAAAATTCTGCGTGAATTCCTGCATTCGAAAGGCGTGAAAGACACGGATATCGAAGAGGTGTACACACCATTCGGTCACTCAGACTATCAAACCATCGTTGCAAACATCAAGAAATTTTCAACCGGTGGCAAAACAGCTGTGATCTCGACGATCAACGGCGACTCCAACGTTCCTTTCTATAAAGAACTTGGTAATGCAGGCCTGAAGGCCACGGACGTGCCAGTTGTGGCCTTCTCGGTCGGCGAAGAAGAATTGCGCGGTGTGGACACCAAGCCACTGGTTGGCAACCTTGCTGCCTGGAACTACTTTGAATCACTGAAGAATCCAGTTAACGCTGAGTTTGTCGCGAAGTGGAAAGCCTACGCAAAAGCCAAGAACCTGCCAAACTTTGCCACAGCAGTGACCAACGACCCAATGGAAGCCACATACGTCGGTATGCACATGTGGAAACAAGCAGTTGAGAAAGCAAAGTCCACAGATACAGACAAAGTCATCGCAGCAATGGGTGGCCAGCAATTTGCAGCACCAGACGGCTTCACCATTGAAATGGATCCAACCAATCACCACTTGCACAAGCCTGTCTATATTGGTGAAATCCAGGCTGACGGCCAATTCAACGTGGTCTGGAAAAGCAAAGGTCCTATCCGCGCACAACCCTGGAGCCCTTTCATCAAGGGTAACGAAGGCAAGCAGGGTCTTTGATCCTCACTATGAGACTGCAACAACATGATCGTGAATATTCCCTCCTTGAAAAGGTGGCTGTGTGCTGTCGTACTGGCTTTGCCAATGTGCGTCAGCGTTGCCGCAGATTTGGTCGACCGCTCTGTATTGAGCGGGCTGGCCAGCGACAACAACAACGACCGGATCGAAGCGATCACAGCGTTGGGGCAGCTCTCAAACCCGAGCGCAGCCGCGATTTTGGCGGCGCTCGGCAGTGGCAACGTTCTCATTGCGTCTGACGGCACAGTCTTACTGTCGCTCGATCGCGCTAAAGCGTTCAACCCCGCGACAGGTGAAACTGTGGCGGTCCCTGCGGATGCGCAGGCACTGACCTTGAATAACCGACTGCGCCGCGCCCTGCAAGGGGCCCAGGCCAGTGCAGATCTGTTTGTTCCCGAAGCATCAACACGACTCGCAGCCGCCCAGCGCTTGCAAAAAGAGGCAGATGCCGCACGCATCCCCGTTTTGGAACGGGCTCTGGCCGCAGAGAAAGAAACTGAAATCAAAGCCGCATTGCAGCTCGCTCTGGCAAGCTCGGCCATCAAGAGCACCGACACCGCCGTGCGCCTGCGCGCAGTGATTGCCTTGGGCGAAAGCAAAAACCCGCAATTTTTACCCGTACTGTCAGCCATGCTTGTGCAGCCTACACCAGGGACATTTTCTGAACCAGACGCAGCCATCCGTCAAGCAGCTAAAAAATCAATCGAGCAAATAGAAAGCCACCAATCCATTGTGGGCTGGGTCGGCAATATTTTTTATGGCATCAGTCTGGGTAGCGTATTACTGCTGGCCGCACTGGGGTTGGCGATTACCTTTGGCCTGATGGGCATCATCAACATGGCGCACGGTGAATTGCTGATGATTGGTGCCTATGCAACCTACCTTGTGCAAAGTCTCTTTAAACAGTATTTACCCGGCGCAATGGATTGGTATATTGTCGCAGCCTTGCCTGCCGCTTTTATCGTCACAGCTTTAGTGGGCATGGCGCTTGAGCGAACAGTGATTCGCTGGCTCTATGGACGCCCACTTGAGACCTTGCTTGCTACCTGGGGGATCAGCCTGATTCTGATGCAGGCCGTTCGAAGTATTTTTGGTGCCCAGAACGTGGAAGTCTCAAACCCCTCCTGGATGAACGGCGGCGTGACTGTACTGGGCAATCTGACCTTGAGCTACAACCGGCTCGTGATTATCGGCTTTGCCATGTGCGTGGTCGTAGCAGTGTGGCTTGTGCTCAACTACACACGTCTGGGCTTGTTCGTGCGCGCCATCACCCAGAACCGCAGAATGGCGGATTGTGTAGGTGTCCCAACCGGACGTATTGACATGCTGGCCTTTGGTCTGGGTTCAGGAATTGCCGGACTCGCAGGTGTCGCGCTCTCACAACTCAGCAACGTCGGCCCCGATCTCGGACGTGGCTACATCGTGGATTCCTTCATGGTGGTGGTGCTTGGTGGTGTCGGACAGCTGGCAGGCACGGTTGTCGCCGCCATGGGTCTTGGTGCGCTGAATAAAATTATCGAACCTTTCTGGGGCGCTGTGATCGCTAAAATTGCGATCCTGCTTTTCATCGTCCTGTTTGTCCAAAAACGTCCGCAAGGCCTGTTTGCACCAAAAGGTCGGAGCGCAGAATGAACACACCTCACACTCACGATCGACTTGCCGACGCGTCCTCCACAACCTTGTTTTCAAACAAGGCCTGGTCTGGCATCGGCCTGGTTGTAGCCTTCTTTGCGCTACTGCCCTTACTGAACCTGGTCTTCCCCGTGGGTCACGCGCTGCATATTTCAGCCTTTACCATTGCGCTGATTGGCAAATTCATCTGCTATGCCATGGCGGCCCTCGCGCTTGATCTGGTATGGGGCTACGCAGGCATCCTGTCGCTCGGTCATGGCTTATTCTTTGCTCTGGGTGGTTACGCCTGCGGCATGTATCTGATGCGTGTTGGCAAACCTTCGCCTGATGTCGTGCCAGACTTCATGACCTTCCTGAGCTGGAAAACCTACCCCTGGTTCTGGTCCTTTACCGAACACTTCTGGTATGCCATGCTACTAGTCATTCTGGTGCCCGGCATCCTCGCGTTTCTCTTTGGTTATTTTGCCTTTCGCTCGCGCATCAAAGGCGTCTACTTTTCAATCATTACCCAGGCCCTGACCTTTGCCGCCATGTTGCTGTTCTTTCGCAATGAAACGGGTTTCGGTGGCAACAACGGTTTTACGGATTTCAAAACGATTCTGGGCTTTGATATCACCTCGCCCCAGACGCGCGCAGCGTTGTATTGGGCCAGCCTGGCAGCACTGCTGGGCGCCCTGATCGCGGGTCGGGCCATCACACAATCCAAACTCGGTCGTGTGCTCACGGCGATTCGGGACTCAGAAAGCCGCCTGCGTTTTCTGGGTTATGAACCACTCGGCTTCAAGCTCTTTATCTGGACCGTATCGGCCATTATTTGCGGCATCGCAGGTGCGCTCTATGTCCCGCAAGTAGGCATTATCAATCCAGGCGAAATGTCGACCGAGAACTCCATTGAGATGGTGATCTGGGTCGCGACTGGCGGACGGGGCACACTGATTGGTCCCATCATCGGCGCGGCTGCGATTAACGGAATGAAAACCTGGTTTACCAGTGTTTTCCCAGAATTTTGGCTGTATGCGCTTGGATTAATTTTTGTACTGGTCACTCTCTTCTTGCCTCAAGGCATTGTCGGACTAGTTCGCAAACTTGGCCAGCAAAAGAAGGGGCAGGCATGAGCACCATCACTGAGCATGATCAGGTTCAAGCGGATACACAAAGCAATGGGGCGGGTGGTCAAGCGTCTTACGGTCGCGTCTCACAGCCTGGCGTCGATACGACCCACGGAGCGATTCTCTATCTTGAATCCATCAGTGTCGTATTTGATGGTTTTCGGGCGCTCAACGATTTATCTCTGGATATCAGCGTGGGCGAATTACGCTGCATCATCGGGCCCAATGGTGCTGGCAAAACAACGATGATGGATGTGATCACAGGTAAGACCAAACCGACTTCTGGTACGGTATTTTTTGGTCAGAACATCGACTTGACCAAAATGCAAGAATCACAAATTGCCGACGCAGGGGTTGGTCGAAAATTTCAGCGCCCAACGGTATTCGAGCACCACACGGTGTTCGAAAATCTCGAACTCGCCATGAAAACCAACAAGCATGTCCGCCAGACACTTTTTGCCAGACTCAATAGCACCCAGCGCGACAAGATTGCAGATACGCTCGATTTGTTGCGTTTGATGGGCGAGTACAAACGGCCCGCCGGGCTGCTCTCGCATGGTCAGAAGCAATGGCTTGAAATCGGCATGCTGCTGATGCAAGAGCCTTTGCTACTCCTGCTCGATGAGCCTGTCGCAGGCATGACGGATGCCGAAACCGAACGGACCGGCGAATTGCTCAATGACTTGCGTGGCAAGCACTCACTCGTCGTCGTCGAGCATGACATGGACTTTGTGAATCAGATCTCGCAGGGCGGCAAAGTCACCGTGTTGTGCGAAGGCTCCGTGCTGGCAGAAGGTACGATGCAGCAAGTGCAATCCGACCAACGTGTGATTGAAGTGTATTTGGGACGATAGAATAATGCTGGATGTACAGAAGATTGACCAATTCTACGGCAGTAGCCACACTTTGCGCGGCGTCTCCCTCTCTGTCCAAAAAGGCGAGTGCATGGCCCTGCTGGGACGCAATGGCGTGGGCAAGACCACGTTGCTGCAATGCCTCATGGGCGTGCAATCCATTGCCTCTGGACAGGTTTTGTTTGAGGGGCAGGACATCAGCAAGCTCTCTCCCCACGCGCGTGCTGCGCTGGGGATGGCTTATGTGCCACAGGGACGGGAAATTTTTGCCCGCCTGACTGTCGAAGAAAACATCCTGATGGGTATGGCAACTAAATCCAGTCGTCAGGCGCGCCACATTAAAGAAGAAGTTTTCGAGTTGTTTCCCGTATTGCGCACGATGCTATCGCGCCGTGGCGGCGATCTCTCTGGTGGCCAGCAACAACAGCTCGCCATCGCACGCGCACTGGTCGCAGAACCCAAACTCATTATTTTTGATGAACCCACCGAAGGCATCCAGCCCTCCATCATCAAGGATATCGGACGCGTCATTAATCTGCTGCGCAATCGCGGGGATATGGCAATTTTGCTTTGCGAACAGTATTTCGACTTTGCCCGTGAGCTTGCCGACCGGTTTGTCGTGCTTTCGCGCGGTGAAGTGGTTGCCACGGGTGATCGGACCGAGATGGATAGCGAAGTGGTCAAGCGGCACTTATCGGTATAAACACGTTATTCAGGCAAATAATCCCTTAGGGCCCGCATGGGCATTACAAACAAGCGCCGGCGCTCTGGTTCTAAGGTCCTTCTCGCGCTATGATGCCCGCACTCTAATTGCGGGGCAAGGATCATGTGGGATGTAATCGTAGTTGGTGGCGGCAATGCCGCCCTGTGTGGCGCACTCATGGCGCGCGAAGCGGGCGCAAGCGTCCTGCTGCTGGAAGCCTCGCCTAAAGAATGGCGCGGGGGCAACTCACAACACACACGCAATCTGCGCTGCATGCACGATGCCCCACAGGATGTACTGGTGGACGCCTACCCAGAAGAGGAATACTGGCAAGATCTGCTCAAAGTCACAGGCGGCCAGACCAATGAGGAACTGGCTCGCATGGTCATTCGCGAATCGTCAACCTGTCGTGACTGGATGCGTAAGCATGGCGTGCGTTTTCAGCCGCCACTCTCTGGCACCCTGCATGTCGCACGCACCAATGCATTTTTTATGGGTGGCGGCAAAGCACTGATCAATGCCTACTACCGCAGCGCCGAAAACATCGGCATCGATATTCTGTATGACTCACCGGTCGATGACCTTGAGATCAAGGACGGTAAGTTTGTTGCCGCGATGGTTGGGGACAAACGCTATGCGGGTCGCGCCTGTATTCTGGGCTGCGGCGGCTTTGAATCAAACCGTGAGTGGCTGCGCGAGGCCTGGGGACAAAATGAGCGCGGCGAATGGCCCGCTGACAACTTCCTCGTGCGCGGGACGCGCTACAACATGGGCGCTGTGCTGAAGGTGATGATGCGCGAAGGTGCGGACACCATGGGCGACCCCACGCAGGCCCACTGTGTCGCCATTGATGCCCGCGCACCCGCCTACGACGGTGGCATTGCGACGCGTCTGGACTGCGTCTCGCTTGGTGTCGTTCTGAACTGCAATGCTGAACGCTTTTAT
>CANBUF010000075.1 GCA_947372575.1 Alcaligenaceae bacterium
CAACAGCCGTATTCGCAGATGCGACAGGTGCAGCGAGACAGTCGAGCTATGCATTAATGTCCAGGCAGACGCAGCTGATGCAGGACGATCCCATGCAAAATCCGGCGACCTTCTGGGTGCTCGACGGACAGGCGCTTTGGCAGGAGAAGGCGGGTAAAAAAAATGTTTCCTGTGCCAGTTGTCATGGACAGGCGGAACAATCCATGAAAGGTGTGTCAGCCACTTTTCCAAAAATTATCAATAATCAATTGGTTAATCTGGAAGGTCAGATTAATGCGTGTCGCACTGAGCACCAGCAGGCAGAGCCGTTCAAACATGAGTCCAAAGCCCAGTTGGCGCTGACTGCCTATGTCGGGACGCAATCTCTGGGAATGCCCATTGTGCCTGCTCAGGGGCCTGTAATCGAAGGCCATATCGAACAAGGCCGAAAAATATTCGAACAGCGGATGGGACAGTTGAATCTGTCATGTGCACAATGCCATGCCGAGCGGGCAGGGCTCAAGCTCGCAGGCAATCCGATCCCCCAGGCACATCCGACGGGTTATCCGATTTACCGACTGGAGTGGCAATCGGTCGGTTCGCTTGAGCGACGCTTGCGTAATTGCATGACGGGCGTACGTGCAGAACCCTTTGCTTTTGATTCAAAAGAGATCCTCGATCTTGAACTGTATTTAATGTGGCGCGCACGCGCAATGCCGGTCGAGACGCCTGCTGTGAGACCTTGAAATTTTCAGATTAATGCTGCATGACTGCGACCGTAATCAGGTGTTCCCTTCACGCTTCAGGAGCGAGCTTTATGGGTATTTTTAATCGTTGTTTGATCCTCGCTTTGTGTATCGGGGCGAGTGTGTTTGGAATGAGTGATTCTGTGTGCGCGCAAACCCAGGATGCGGCATTGCTCTACCAGCGTGGCCTGGCAGCCAGTTGTGCCAATTGTCATGGTACTGACGGCAAAGGCATTACAAATGCTGGCATGCCGTTGATTAGTCAGTTGACACCGCAGGAGATGTTAGCGCAGTTGCTCGCCTATAAAACCGGGGCGCTTGCCGGCACCATCATGCCGCAGCTTGCCAAAGGCTATACCGATGAGCAATTGCAATCCATTGCAAATTATCTGGGTAAAAAATGATGAGGAGCCCATCATGAATCGTCGCCATTTTATTGGTCAGGGTACTGCTGCGCTTGGTTTGTTGGCAGGACTGCCAGCATTCGCGAGTGAGCGTGCAGTCAACCTGCAGTCAGCTGAAATTGTTGTGGTGGGAGCGGGTTATGGCGGTGCGACTGCTGCAAAGTATCTGCGTTTGTTGTCTGGCAATACCGCACGTGTGACGCTGATCGAACCCAATCCGGTTTTTATCTCTTGTCCCTTATCCAATCTTGTTGTGGGTGGTTCACGCACGCTGGATGCCTTGACACAGTCTTATGACACGTTGCATACGAATCATGGGATTACCTTGGTGCGGGATACAGTGACCAAGATTGATCCAGACAAGAGAACTGTTTTATTAGGCTCTGGTAAAACGCTTGCCTACGACAAACTATTACTGTCGCCTGGTATCAGCCTCATGATGGACAGCATTGAGGGCTTGGCTCAGGCCAATGAGATGGGTGTGACCCTGCAGGCATGGAAGGCCGGCCCTGAAACCATCGCTTTACATAAACAACTCGCCGCCATGCAGGACGGAGGCGTATTTGCGATTACGATTCCTGAGCAGCCGTACCGCTGCCCTCCAGGCCCCTATGAACGAGCATGCCAGGTTGCGGATTATTTTAAAAAGAACAAACCTAAATCTAAAGTATTGATATTCGATGCCAATCAGGATGTTGTATCCAAGCCTGGCTTATTCAAGAAAGCCTGGTCTGAACTGTATCCTGGCATCATCGAATACAGACCCTCCCATACCGTGATGGGCGTCGATGCTAAAACCAGAACTTTGAAGTTTGATATTCAGCAAGACATGCGCGCCGATGTCTTGAATGTCTTGCCACCCATGCGCGCGGGAGCACTGGTCGTCAACGCTGGGCTGGCTAATTCCAACAAGCGTTGGGCACAGGTTCACTATCTGAATTTTGAATCAACCGTTGCCAAAGATATTCACGTGATTGGAGATTCTGTACAAAATGCTGCATTCATGCCAAAGTCCGCACATATGGCGAATCAGCATGCCAAGGTTGCTGCGGCAGCCATCGTGGCTGAACTCAATAACTGGGAGGTCAACCCCAATCCTGTGCTTAACAATACTTGCTACAGCTTTGTTGATGCGACGCACGTTGTGCATGTGGCGAGCGTGCATCAATATATCGCGGCAGAGAAAACCTACAAGACCGTTGCAGGCTCGGGCGGTGTGTCCCCCAGCCCGTCAACACTTGAAGGTGAATATGCCTGGGGCTGGGCGCGCAACATCTGGGCAGATAGTCTGGCCTGATTAACCGCCGGACAGACTTTTAGCATCCTCTGTGACGTCTGTGCCATCCAGGTGGCGCGTGCAGTTCAATTCGTGCACGCAGTAGGGGGCGTGAGCATCAATGAGCGTCACTGAGGTGTTGGCAATACGCTGTGGCATTTGAAACTTCCCCAGTTGTACGCATCGTTGCAAAATAGTCTGAATCACCAGGCCGTGGCTGACTACGACAAGTGGTCCGCTGAGCTTGGAGCGAAGTCCGACCGCCAGGATAAATGCTTGTTCGACTCTGGAGTAAAAGTCATCGTTGGACTCTCCTCCAGGAGGGGTGCCGGAAAAGGTATTAGGATCCACTCCAATGGTCGCGTGGCTCTGACCGCGCCAGTCACCAAAGTTACGCTCATGCAGCAATGGCGTGGTCGATGGCGTGAGCCCGGTTTGTTGAGCAATCGCCTGGGCCGTCCTGTATGCGCGAGGCATATCGCTTGCCAGAATGGCGGCCGGTGCATACTCGGCTATTCTGTAGGCTGCGTAACGGGCTTGTTCAAGACCGCGTGGCCCAAGTTCTGTATCGAAAGGCTGAAAGGCACGTGCTGCGTTCAGGAGTGTTTCGCCGTGGCGAACGAGAATAATCGACATGTTATCCAAAGCCTGTTTTTGTTGTAAGGACCTGTTTTATCAATGATTATTGTTTTTAACAAGCCGTATGGGGTGCTGTCCCAGTTTACTGCGGACGGCTCGCCAAACAAAACACTGGCTGAGTTCGGATTCCCGCCTGGTGTCTACCCGATCGGTCGTCTGGATGCTGACTCTGAGGGCATGCTGTTGTTGAGTGATGAGCCTGGGCTCAATACGCGACTACTCGATCCAAAGCATGCTCATACCCGTTGTTACTGGGCGCAAGTTGAAAACATTCCAAGTGCTGAGGCGCTTGAGCATTTATCAAGCGGCGTTGATCTCAAGGACTACACCACGATGCCGGCACACGCTTGGTTGCTTGATCCACAGCCACAGGTTGCGTCGCGTGTACCGCCTATCCGTGTGCGCAAGAGCATTCCGGATTGCTGGATCGGACTTGAATTGATTGAAGGCAAAAATCGCCAGGTCCGTAAGATGACCGCAGCGGTCGGCCATCCAACGCTCAGATTAATGCGTGTGAGCATGGGTACGCTACAGCTGGGGGATTTGGCGCCAGGGCGCTGGATCGAGCTGAGCACGACCCAGCGCAACGCCTTATGAGTGATAAGCGCTCGTTTGACCAACCTTGCCCCTGAAAACCCAGTAGGAATAGGAGGTGTAGGTCAAAATAATCGGGATCAACACGCAGGCACCTACCAGCATGAATTTCAGGCTGTTCTCAGGTGCTGCCGCAGTCCATAGGGTCACCGATGAGGGGACGATATATGGGAAAAAACTGATCACGAGTCCAATGTAGGACAGGACGAACAGACACTGCGTGGCCACGAAGGGCGCGAGTGCCTGCTGAAGCTTCAAACCCCTGAACAGTATGAAGGCGCAGAGCAGGACCAGGATTGGCACAGGCGTTACAAAAAGCATGGCTGGCCAGGCAAACCATTTTTGCATGAAGTGCTCGTGCAAAAATGGCGACCAGCAGCTGACGATTCCAATCATTATCAGCATCAGGACGCCGACTACGCGAGCAATGCGATACGCCATCGCCTGAAGGCTGCCTTCGGCTTTCAGAATTAGCCAGGTTGATCCGAGCAAGCTGTAACCGATCACGAGTGCCACACCAGTCAGCATACTGAAGGGCGAAAGCCAGTCCCACCAGCCGCCCGCATAGGCACGGCCCGAAACAGGAATTCCCTGGACAAGTCCGCCAAGTGCCATACCCTGTGCAAAGGTCGCGACAGTTGAGCCCCCTGCAAAGGCAAAATCCCAGAGATATTTTCTGTTGTGACTTTTCCAGCGAAATTCAAACGCAACACCCCTGAATACCAGTGCGAGCAGCATGATAAAAAATGGTGCATACAGAGCTGGCATGATGATGGAGTATGCGAGCGGGAAAACTGCAAAAAGCCCACCTCCGCCCAGTACCAGCCATGTCTCGTTGCCATCCCATACTGGGGCGACGGAGTTCATCATATGGTCGCGTTGCTCTTCGTCTTTTGCAAAGGGAAACAGGATGCCGATTCCCAAATCAAAACCATCCAGGCACACATAAGCGAGCACGGCAAAAGCAATCAGGCCAGCCCAGATCAGTGCATAGTCAATCGTCATGGCTTGCTCCTGGAGTCATTTTCGCGAAAAGTTGGAGGGACAAAGCCGGCTGCCCGCATCGGTGCGTGGCTCAAGGTTTCTGAGGCTTCTTGCAGTGGGGCGTGTGACATCAATCTGAGAATATAAAAGATTCCTGCGCCAAACAAGGTGAAATAGATCACAATGAAGGCGATCAGTGTGGAACCTATAGCAGCCGCATCAACCGGTGACGCTGACTGTGTTGTCGTGAGCAGGTTGTAGACTGTATAAGGTTGTCTGCCAACCTCCGTGACCACCCAACCACAGAGCACTGCGACAAAACCTGCGGGGGCCATCAGCACCGAGGCGCGATGCATAAGCGGCGTGTCATAGAGCTTTCCTTTGTATCGGAGCCAAAGGCTCCAGAGACCGATGCACAGCATCAGCATGCCGATACCGACCATTCCCCTGAAGGCAAAAAATACAATTCCCATGGGAGGCTGTTCATCGCGTGGCCATTGCTTCATACCCTGGATCACACCATCTACTGTGTGTGTCAGGATGAGGCTGCCCAGAATTGGGATCTCGACCACATAGTTCATTTTCTGTTCTTTTGAATCAGGGATGCCAAACAGAATAAGGGGAGCGCGAGCCACTGTTTCATAGTGGCCTTCAATCGCTGCAATTTTGCGTGGCTGATATTTAAATGTGTTTAATCCGTGCTGGTCACCTGCTTCAAGCTGAAGCGGAATAACGATCGCAATCATCCACATTGCCATCGAGAACATGGTGCGGGTGGCTTCTCGTGACAAGGCCGTCGAGGCGTCCGTTGCTTGTGGTTTGCGCGCCTTGAGCAGATGAAAAGCCCCAACACCGGCGACGACAAACGCTGTAGTCAGATAGGCTGCCAACACCATATGTACAAGACGATACGGTAAGGAAGGGTTGAAAATGACTTCTAGCCAGTCTTTGACAATAAATTGCCCAACATCGTTATAGCCAAACCCCGCAGGCGTTTGCATCCAGCTATTAACAGAAAGAATCCAGAACGCAGACATGGCCGTACCAGCTGCGACCATCAAGGTTGCAAAGAAGTGCAGACGGGGACCGACGCGCTCACGGCCAAACAGCATGACACCTAAAAATCCTGCTTCAAGGAAGAAGGCTGACATGACCTCATAGCCCATGAGTGGTCCAACGACTGGGCCGACCTTGTCAGCAAATACGCTCCAGTTCGTTCCAAATTCGTAGCTCATGACAATACCCGATACCACTCCCATGCCAAAGGCCACGGCAAAGATTTTCTTCCAGTAGTTGAACAGGGTCAGATAGACCGTCTTTCCTGTAAAGAGATGCAAGCCATTTAACACCGCTAGATAACTTGCAAGTCCGAGTGAAAAAGAAGGGAAAATAATATGAAAGCTGACCGTGAACGCAAATTGCATTCGGGCCAGTGTGTGTGCATCGAACCATTCCATTGTTTTCTTCCTAAGCCTGTTTGATTGCTTCGAATTTTTTGTCGTGCATGACGTCTTCTACTGATTGACCCGTGCGTACGGCCTGGACCATGCCCTCTTGCCTGGTGGCAATGCGTTCTGCGAGGGTTAATACTTCTTCAATGCGCGCGGCCGCAATAAAAACGGTTCCGCAGCGATCCGCAATGACGTAATCGTCTTCGTGCACGGTGACGCCCGCGACCTGAACAGGCGTACCTGATGCGATCTGGATGAGCCGGTTCCGGGCACTGATCATCGTGACTCCACGTCCAAATACCGGGTAGCCAATGGATTCACTGCCTTCGATATCCCGGCTCATACCATCAATAACTGAGCCCCGTATGCCTTTCATGCTGGCGGCATTGGCGAGAATATCTCCCCAACAGGAGATCCCTTCAGGACCGCCCGTAATCACCAGTATGCGATCGTTCGTCGTGATGCGTGCGATCACCGGCGAGATCAAATGTACGGTTGGTGCGGCATCGGTTTTGGGGCCGAGCTGGATAGTGGAGGCAAGACCAACGATTTTTGGACAATCCCACAACGGACGCAGCCCATAGGTGGCACCAGGCATATTCAGAAAATCCAGTGCGTCCGAGATGGTATTTGTGTCGAGTTTTGCAAGTCTGTCGAGCATAAGCAAAGGCCTGGAGTGACAAAAAAAATGGCATCACGAAGATGCCATCATATCAAGAGTTAATCGAGTTGGACGCCCAGACTTTTAACCAGCTTTCCAAGTCGATCGGACTCTGAAAGAATCAGTGCGTTGAAGGCTTCGGGTGTACCACCCACGACTTCGCTGCCGATTTCTTCCCAGCGCTTTCTGAATTCCGGGTCGCTGAAAATCTCGTTCAATACGGTGTTGTACTTCGCAATAATTGCCGGAGGTGTTTTGGCTGGCACGACAATGCCATGCCACGCATAGTAATCAAAGCCTTTCAGACCTGACTCATCCATCGTTGGTACATCCGGAAGTACGGGCGAACGCGTCAGGGTGGTGACAGCAATCGGCTGTAGCAGACCACCTTTGATGGCATTGATTGAGCCGGCCATGATGTCCACCATACTGAATATTTGACCACCCAGCAGATCGTTCATAGCGGGGCTCGCACCTTTGTAGGGTATGTGCTGGAGTGGCGCGCCTGAAATGCTTTTTATGAGCTCTGGCCCCAGATGCTGTGGGGAGCCGTTGCCAGCCGAGCCAAAACTGACTTTGGTGGGGTTGGCTTTTGCATAGTCAAGATACTGTTGCAGGGTTTTGATATCCGAGCCAGCCTTGACCTCAAGTACCAGGGGAAATTTTGAAATCTGGATGACAGGCGCAAAGTCCTTAATTGGATCGTAATTCAGATTTTTGAATAAAGTCTGGTTGACTGACATATTGCCGCTAGCTGCCAGCAGTATTGTGTACCCATCAGGTTTGGCGCGTGCGACCATCGCGGTGCCGATGTTGCCGCTTGCGCCCGCTTTGTTTTCAACAACGACGGTTGTACCCAGTTTTTTAGCGAGCGGTACCGATATCAGGCGCGCCATGATGTCAGTTGGGCCGCCAGGAGGGTAGGGCACAATGAACGTGATGGGCTGTGTTGGCCATTTGTCTTG
>CANBUF010000076.1 GCA_947372575.1 Alcaligenaceae bacterium
AGCCGGCGCAACGGTAATCGAGTCACCAGTATGCACACCCATTGGATCGAGGTTTTCGATTGAGCAAACGATGATGCAGTTGTCTGCCGTGTCGCGCACGACTTCCATCTCGAACTCTTTCCAGCCCAGCAACGACTCTTCGATCAGCAACTCACTGGTCGGCGAGGCTTCGAGGCCGCGACGGCAGATGGTTTCGAATTCTTCGGCGTTATACGCAATACCGCCGCCACTGCCACCGAGCGTGAAACTTGGGCGAATCACACTTGGAAAACCGGAGGTCCCGAGTTCAACGGCAATGCGCTTATGGACTTCCCAGGCTTCTTCAAGCGTATGCGCCACGCCTGACTTGGCAGACTCCAGTCCAATCGCAGTCATCGCGACTTTGAATTTTTGGCGGTCTTCGGCTTTTTCGATTGCATGCGCATTCGCACCAATCAGCTCGACACCGTATTTGGCCAGGACGCCGTGCTTATCCAGATCCAGTGCGCAATTCAGTGCGGTCTGTCCGCCCATGGTTGGCAACACAGCGTCTGGACGCTCTTTTTCAATGATTTTTTCAACGACTTGCCAGGTAATCGTTTCGATGTAAGTAACATCGGCCGTCTCAGGGTCGGTCATGATGGTCGCGGGATTGCTATTGACCAGAATCGTGCGATAGCCCTCGGCCTTCAAGGCTTTGCAGGCTTGTGCGCCCGAGTAGTCAAATTCGCAAGCTTGCCCGATGATGATAGGGCCCGCTCCAATAATCAGAATGCTTTTTAGGTCTGTACGCTTAGGCATGGGGACTCTTTATTTTTGACCGGCCATCTGGCTCATGAATTTATCGAACAACACGACGATGTCGTGAGGACCAGGACTGGCTTCAGGGTGACCCTGGAAACAGAACGCAGGGCGATCGGTTAATTCAAACCCTTGCAGCGTTCCATCAAACAGCGAAATGTGCGTGACACGGGCGTTGGCTGGCAGAGTCGTGGGGTCCACGCCAAAACCATGATTCTGTGCCGTGATAAACACGCGCCCGGTTGCGACATCCTGCACAGGATGGTTCGAGCCGTGATGGCCCGTTTTCATCTTGATCGTCTTGGCGCCAATGGCCAGGCCCATGATCTGGTGCCCCAGGCAAATCCCGAAGACCGGGAGCTTACGCTCAAGAAAAACCCTGGTCGCAGCAATTGCATAGTCACAAGGATCCGGATCCCCGGGACCATTGGAGAGGAATACGCCATCTGGATTAAGCTTGAGGACGTCTTCTGCTGTGGTCTGGGCAGGTACGACGGTAATGCTGCATCCACGCTCAGCAAGAAGGCGCAGGATATTGGATTTCACACCAAAGTCATACGCCACCACCAGGGGCTTTTTGCCCTCTGCTTTGGCATAGCCTTTGCCAAGTGTCCAGGTGGACTGCGTCCAGCTCGCAGATTCCTTAAGGGAGACGACTTTTGCTAGGTCTTGACCCGACATCCCTGGAAAGCTGCGCGCAAGTGCGAGCGCTTGATCAGCATCCTCACCTACCAGAATGCATCCGCCCTGCGCACCACCCTCGCGAAGAATGCGCGTGAGCATTCGGGTGTCGATATCAGAAATGGCGACGATCCCCTGGGCTTTCAGGTAGTCCGGCAAAGACTGTGTGGAGCGAAAATTCGACACCCTGGCAGGACAATCGCGCACGATCAGTCCAGCTGCATGGATTTTGGAGGACTCGACGTCCTCAGTATTGACACCCGTGTTCCCGATATGGGGATAGGTCAGCGTGACGATTTGTCCGCTGTAACTCGGGTCTGTCAGGATTTCTTGGTAACCCGTCATAGCGGTGTTAAAGACCACCTCGGCGACCGAGTGACCATCCGCCCCAATCGAAATTCCCTTGAAAATCGTCCCATCGGCCAAGGCTAAAATCGCTGTTTTAGGGCGTGTGTGACCCGCGGCTTGTCCGGCGGCTTGCCCTATAGCATCATGAGCGAACTTGCTATTACCGCTACTTGTGGCATTCTCTGGAAATATATTCGGCAGCACAATCAACCCCGGCATCTGTATCAATAAGCAAACCTTGGAAGTATAACCCGATGACCACCCTTCTCGATTCTCTGCGTTCATTTACCACTGTGGTTGCCGATACAGGCGATTTTGAGAGCATGCGGCGCTACCAGCCCACCGATGCCACCACCAATCCTTCGCTGATCCTCAAAGCCGTCCAGCAAGACGCATACCGCCCCCTGCTAGACCGTTGCGTCAAAGACAATCCCCATAGCAGCGCGGACGAACTGGTCGACCAGCTTCTGGTGTCTTTTGGGCGCGAAATCCTAAATATCGTGCCAGGACGGGTCTCGACAGAGGTCGATGCACGTCTGTCGTTTGATGTGCGTGCCACCGTCGATCGTGCCAGACGTCTCATCGCCCTGTACGAAAAAACCGGTTTTGGACGGGATCGCATTCTCATCAAGATCGCCTCGACCTGGGAAGGCATTCAGGCCGCGCGCACTCTGCAGTCCGAGGGAATTCACTGCAACCTGACCCTGCTGTTTTCGCTGGTACAGGCTGTGGCCTGCGCCGAGGCAGGTGCCCAGCTGATCTCTCCTTTTGTCGGGCGAATTTATGACTGGCACAAAAAGCAGCAAGGCGCGTCCTGGGATGAGGCCGCCTCAAGCGGCGCCAAAGATCCCGGCGTCGCCTCTGTATCGGCGATTTATCGTTATTACAAGAATTTTGGCATTCCTACAGAGATCATGGGGGCAAGCTTCAGAAACACCGGGCAAATCCTGGCGCTTGCTGGGTGTGACTTGCTGACAATCAGTCCTGACTTGTTGGCACAGCTCGCAGCTGTCACCGAGCCGCTGTCAGCCAGCCTGACGCTTGAGACCGCACAGAGGGATGCGCCAGTCATCATTCAGGCAGATGAGCGGAACTTTCGCTTCATGCTCAACGAGGATGCCATGGCCAGTGAAAAGCTTTCAGAAGGCATTCGTGCTTTTGTGTCGGATGCGGCCAAGCTCGATGCACTGATTTTGGCCCAGCGCAGCAAGTAGTTGTCAACATGAGCCCATGCCGTGATCCTTTTGCCTGAATCACGGCGTGACGCAAGCAGGTCTGTCGTCAGACGCACACAACTGGGCGGGGCTATCGTGACATTCTGCCTGCTAAGCGGGTCTGCCGACGCGTTAGCTCAGAGTTTTTCTGTTTCGCCTGACTTGGGCTGCCATTTCATGAGTCGCTTTTCAACGACTGCAACCAGTGTATCCAGAGCAAGAGCAAATACCGTCAACACCACAATTCCGGCATAGACTGTATTGACATCAAAGGTCCCCTCAGCTTGCAAGATCAGATAGCCAACACCTGCAGCAGACCCCAGATATTCACCCACGACTGCACCGACGAAAGCTAGTCCGACCGAGGTATGGAGACTGGAAAACACCCAGCTCGTAGCCGACGGTAAATAGACCTGACGTAATAATTGTCGCCGGTCTGCACCCAGCATGCGCGCATTGTCTAGCAAGGTTGGACTCACCTCACGCACACCCTGATACACATTAAAAAAGACAATGAAAAATACCAGCGTCACCGCAAGGGCGACCTTGGACCAGATCCCCAGACCAAACCACATGGCAAAAATTGGCGCAAGAATCACCCGCGGCATCGAATTGGCAGCCTTGATATAGGGATCAAGCACAGCACTAGCCATGGGTGACAAGCCCAACCAGAGTCCTGCCCCAAGGCCTGACGCCGTACCGATTACAAACGCAAGCGCGGTCTCGGTTAATGTAATGGACAGATGGTGATAGATGTCCCCATTCACGACAAACCAGTCCCAAATCCTGGACCAGACGCCCAGTGGGCGACCAAAGAAAAAAGCAACCTTCGGGTCACTGGAAGCGATCTGCCAGACCGCCAAAATGATAATCAGGATGCTGAGTTGCCAGAGGCGTAAGGACAGTCTGGATTTGGGTTTAAGCAGATTCCACATGTTTTCAGGCTCGCTTTTGTTGGGCGTAGCCCTTCAGAACTTCATCACGCAACACAGCCCAGATCGCGGCATGCAATTCAATAAATCTTGGCTGGACACGCACCTCGGCGACATCTCGTGGCCTGGGCAAATCGATCTCGAATTCTCCGATCGGGTGGGTGCCAGGTCCCGCAGACAGCACCACGACCCGATCGCTCATCGCAATGGCTTCATCGAGGTCATGGGTAATGAAAAGGACAGCCTTGCGTTTGGCCATCCACAGGTCAAGCACTTCGTTTTCCATCAATTGACGCGTCTGAATGTCGAGCGCAGAAAAGGGCTCGTCCATCAGGATGATGTCAGGATCCCGAATAAGCGTCTGAGCCAGCATGGCGCGCTTTCGCATGCCACCCGACATCTGGTGCGGATAGCGGTCTTCAAAGCCCCCTAGGCCCACGCGACGCATCCAGACTCGCCCCTGATCGAGAGCCTCTGCACGGTTGACGCCCGCAAACTCCAGTCCTGCAACCACATTATCGAGCGCCGAGCGCCAGGGTAATAAGGCCTCGCCCTGGAACATATATCCCGCTCGCTTGTTAATACCAACCAGTGGCTCGCCAAACACCCGTACCGACCCCGAAGAAGGTGACAGCAAGCCCGCGCCAACGTTCAGGAGGGTCGACTTGCCACAACCCGTCGGACCGACCACCGAGACAAATTCACCTGCGGCAATCGACAGCGTGGTTTCGCTGACAGCCGTATAGCGCTGAGTGGGATCATCTCGCGAGACGAATGTACAAGAAATATTCTCAAGTGAGAGGGCTGCAGCTTCGGACATGGGTAGGGAGTGCTTCCGTATCAGAGATTGACATCAGGGTATTTTTCATTGGCACGCTTGGCAAAGTCATTTGTCCAGGTTTTACCAAGATCGACTTTGGTGCCTTTTAGTTCAGGACTGTAAGCTTCAAGAGCCTTCAGTGACGTGGCTGGCCCATCCTCAGGCATCATGCCATCTGGCGAGAAGCCTTCCATGCCCTTGCTGACAGAAAGCGTATAGATCGCAGGATCACCAAGCAGGTAATTCTCTGGGACAACTTTCGTCACACCAGCGGGGCCTGCTTTCTGAATCCATTTATTGGCGCGAACGATCGCGTTGGTCAATGCCTGAGTCGTGCCCGGATTCGCATCAATATAAGCCTGGGGTGCATACAGACTGCCTGCAGGCATATTGCCGCCGAACACCTCGATCGTGTCCTTGACTTTACGTGTATCGGAAATAATCTGGATATCTTTCGAGGCTTCAAGCATGGACAAGACAGGATCCAGATTCGAAATCGCATCGATCTGCCCGGAACGCAAAGCAGTCACTGCACCGGCACCTGCCCCCACGCCGATGATTGAGACATCTGAAGGTTTCAGGCCATGTTTAGCCAGAAAGAAATTCACCATCATCTGGGTCGACGAACCGGGAGCGGTCACGCCAATTTTCTTGCCTTTGAGATCGGCCGGCGACTTGTAGTCAGGCATATTCTTGGTCGACACGCCAATCGCAATCATGGGAGCGCGTCCCTGCAACACAAAACAACGGAAAAACTGACCTTTGGACTGCATATTGATGTTGTGTTCAAACGCACCTGATACGACATCTGCACTTCCGCCCACAACGGCCTGAAGCGCTTTAGACCCACCAGCAAAATCCGAAATCGTCACATCCAGACCTTCGTCTTTAAAGTAGCCCAGCCGGTCAGCTACCGTGAGGGGCAGGTAGTAAGTCAGGGCCTGGCCACCCACAGCGATATGTACTTTAGTTTTTTCTGGTTTTTGTGCAAAGACAAAGCCCGGAGCGATCGACATCGCGCTGGCAGCGCCTGCAAGTTTGAGCAAATGACGGCGTGATATCGACATGGTGTTCTCCGACTAATTTTTAAGTATTTAGGATTTTAAGGTTTTATTTTTTGCGGCGTAACGGATCAGGCGACCTATGCAGCAATCAGGTGGGTTTGCGTTCCATGAGCGCCCAGGCAACGGTGCCGGCGTCGACATATTCTATTTCGCTACCGGCAGGCACGCCGCGTGCCAGACGCGTCACCTTGATCCCGCGGGACCTCAGGGCTTCAGACAGATAGTGTGCCGTGGTTTCACCTTCGGCTGTAAAGTTGGTGGCGAGGATGACTTCCTGGACGACACCATCATTGGCTCGCTTGAGGACACGATCAAAATCCAGCTCATCAGGCCCCATACCCTCAAGAGGAGCCAGGCGGCCCATCAAGACGTAGTACAGGCCCTGGTATCCATGCGTGGCTTCGATGGAGTTCTGGTCAGCTGGCGTCTCGACAATACACAACAAAGTATTGTCCCGCTCTGGATGATCACAGGTCGCACAGACGGGGATTTCTGTGAAGCCATTGCACAATTCACAATGCTGCAAGCGTTGCACAGCCTCAGTGAGCGCGCGTCCAAGCTGCTCGGCGGCTTTGAGATCGTGTTGCAGCAGATGATAGGTCATGCGACGTGCCGTGCGCACACCAACGCCCGGCAGGCGACGCAAGGCGTCAACCAGTGCCAGGAGTGGCTGTGGTTCGGACGAGGAATTTTCCATCAGAAAGGAAGCTTCATTCCTGGTGGCAAGGGCATACCCGCTGTCACAGCCGACATTTTTTCCTGCGAAGTCGCCTCGGCCTTGCGCAATGCATCATTAAATGCCGCAGCGACGAGGTCCTCAAGCATATCTTTGTCTTCGGCAAGCAAACTGGGGTCGATGGTCACCCGTTTGACGTCATGGCGACACGTCATGGTGACCTTGACGAGGTTGCCGCCTGCGGCACCTTCAACCAGAATGTCCGACAAGGCGTCTTGCGCCTTTTTCATATTTTCCTGCATCTGCTGGGCCTGACGCATCAGACCTGCGATTTGTCCTTTCATCATTTTATGGATTCCTGATTGGGATGATTCAAAATTAATCTGCGTAATATCGGAGGTATGAAATTCAGAATAAGGGGTCTTTCGATGAGTCCGGCTGCGTGCAAACTTAAAGCACCGCTCCCGGCCTCACAGAACCTGGCACAACCTGGGCACCAAAGTCTCTCACCAGTGCCTGGACAAAGGGGTCGCTTTGCACTGACTGCTCTGCCTGCTCCTGACGCACGACCTGTGCAGCAAGATCCATCGTGTGTGCGGACTGTCCCTGCACTGCACCAATCTCAAACGCGAGATGCACCGCAAAGCCAAAATACTCCGACAAGACCGTGCGTAGTCGGTCGGCATGCGGCCCTTCGGTGAGCGCTTTGGTCGAAACGCGCAACGTCAGGGTCTTGCCGCTGACTTGCATGCATTCAGACTGGCGTGCAAGTTGTGAGGCCAAACCGGATAAAGGCAGCTTAGCTGAAAAGCTTTCCCAGGGCTCAGGCAAGACAATGATTTCTGACAGGCTGGGGGTCGCAAGTGAAAAGCCAGCTTCGACAGGAATATCGAGATCCATATCTGGTGGCAAAGCGCTGCTGCTCGAGCGCATCATCATGTCATCGGCCTGCCCGTACTGGGCCGAGGGGTCTAGTTCTTCGCTGTCATCCTGCTCATCGCTGTCTGAGGCATTGTCCTGCACGGCAGGCTGCATCGTTTCATTCACGTGCCGCTGCTCAGACTCCCAGGGCGGCGTTACTGCAGAAGCGGTTGAAGGCTGAGCGATGGGAGTGTC
>CANBUF010000077.1 GCA_947372575.1 Alcaligenaceae bacterium
CCTGCAAAGCGCCGCATATTGCGCTGCTGTTGACCATGAGGCATCAGCTCAAATTTATACGCTTGAAGTCGTTTCATGCTGTGATTATATACAGTGATTCGTATGTGCACAGGATAGAAACGTCTAGGACAGCCAGGCTGTCCGTGCTAGTCATCCTCGTCCTGAACGGCGAGGTTTTTTGCACGATTGGATAAAAAGTCCTATATAAATTTTTGTTAACATCTGCTTATTCTGTAATCAATTCAAGTATCTGGAGAAATAATGAGTCTCGACAAAGTCAGCCCGGGCGTAAATTTGCCCGAAGATTTCAACGTCATCATTGAAATTTCGATGAACGCTGATCCGATCAAATACGAAGTCGACAAAGACTCTGGTGCATTGTTTGTAGATCGTTTTATGGGCACTGCCATGCACTACCCATGCAACTATGGCTACATCCCTAAGACCATTGCAGGCGATGGCGATCCAGTAGATGTGTTGGTGATTACTCCTTTCCCTCTGATTCCTGGCGTCGTTGTACGATGCCGCGCGCTGGGTGTACTGAAGATGTCCGACGAAGGTGGCGAAGACGCAAAGCTGCTGGCCGTCCCCGTCAACAAAGTGCTCCCGCTCTATAGCAACGTGAAAGACACGAACGATCTCAGTCCGATGCAACTCAATGCTATTCAGCATTTTTTCGAACACTACAAAGATCTCGAGCCTGGCAAATGGGTCAAAGTTCAGGGCTGGGGCGGCGTCGACGATGCGCACAAAGAAATTCTAGAAGGCATCGAAGGCTACAAGCGCGAAGCTTAAGCTGAATAACCGGCATGTGTTGTACATTTTGTACTTCTACCCAGTAGGAGACAAAATGTACAAACTCACTAAACACGCCAAACTATCTGGTCTTGCATTCGCGCTTTCGGTACTCACTCTCAGTGCCGCACACGCCCAGACTGCTATCCCCGCTATCCAGCCTGTAGCACTCGATCAAAAAGCCCTCACCTCACCGCTTGTCCTTGAAAAGCAAGGTAGCTTTTTTATTGGAGGGCGAGACATCCAGTCCGACACCTTATCGACTCTTGCTGCCTATGCTCCTTCAGGCACCATCACGGTCGATCAGATGTATACCCATTTTCAAATCCCTCCCTCCTCAAAGGATATTGCACTCGTCCTGATTCATGGGTGCTGCCTGACAGGTAAAACCTGGGAGACGACGCCAGACGGTCGTATGGGCTGGGATGAGTACTTTGTACGACGCGGCTACCCAACCTTTGTGATTGATCAGTCAGGGCGAGGGCGTTCTGCTGTAAACGCAACAGCCATGAATGCGGCCAAAATGGGCAAAGAGTCCGTCGACAAACTTCCTGTCGTGTTCGCAGCCAGCCACGAATCGGCTTGGACTATTTTCCGTTTCGGTCCGGAGTTTCCAAAAACCTATGAGGGAATGCAGTTTCCGCTTGCAGCCCAGAATGGCCTTTGGCAACAAATGGTACCGGACTGGCTCAACGCCATGCCAAACCCAAATCCGACAATTCCTGCACTGTCTGAGCTTTCCAAAAAACTTAAAAAGACAGTCCTTATGAGTCATTCGCAATCAGGGATCTATCCTTTTCAAACCGCAGCACTGAGCACGCAAGGGATTGCTGCACTGGTATCCATTGAGCCTGGTGCTTGCCCTGCCGCCGAAGGTGATCTGACGCCCTACACAAAGATGCCCATCATGGTGTTGTTTGGCGATTATGTCGAACTCTCACCGCGCTGGGCGCCACGGTTAAAAGCATGCAAGGAGTTTGTTCAGAAGACGAACGCAGCCGGTGGTCATGCTGAATTACTGCTGTTGCCAGAAATCGGCATCAAAGGGAACTCACACATGCTGATGCAGGACATCAACAGTATCCAGATCGCAGATCTGATGGGTTCATGGATGGAGCAGCGTTTAGGTCTGACGCAGTAATCAAAACATCATTTCAAAGTACCCATCACACACTGCATTCACAGCAGAGTGTGATGGACTAGGCATACATGCGATGCGTGTATTGTGCGACACTCAAACACAACGGCTTACATGGACTCACGCAGCAAGCTTGCATAATCATCCGCCGTAGCAATTCTGGGATTGGTCAAATGACAGTGATCTTTAAGAGCGGCTTCGATCGCTTTCGGGAACATATCCTCTGTGACACCCATTGCCGCCAGGCCTGAAGGCAGACCCAGACGCTGATTGAGCGCCTTGACTGCGGGTGCGACCTCATTGGCTTGCGAAACTCCGATTGTTTGGGCCAGGCGTTCCAGCTTGTTCGCTTTCTGCATGGACTCAACACTCTGGTTAAACGTAATCACGGCTGGCAAGAACATTGCGTTGAGCGTGCCATGGTGCAGGCGAGGATTTAAGCCTCCTAACGCATGACTCAAGCTATGGACAGCCCCAAGCCCTTTCTGAAAGGCCATTGCACCTTGCGTGGAGGCACTCATCATGTGAAACCGTGCTTCGCGGTCATGGGGCGTATTTGTCGCCCGCTCGATATGTGCCCAGCCGCGCCACAGACCATCCAGCGCAATACCTTCAGCGGGGAAGTTCAACGCGGGAGACATGAAAGTTTCGAAACAATGCGTAATCGCATCCATCCCGGTAGCGGCCGTCAGCATGGCTGGCAAATCGAGTGTGAGCTCTGGGTCGCAGATCGCGACTTTAGGCACGATAAATGGCGACAGGATACCGACCTTACGACCGTCATCCAGAATCAGCATGGCGCCACGTCCAACTTCACTACCGGTGCCAGCAGTGGTCGGAATCGCAATGACGGGAGCTGTGGCAGCAGTAATGCGTGCGACTCCGCCTTCGATCACCGCAAAATTCTTCAGCGCTCCAGGATGCGTCGCCATCACAGCAACCGCTTTGGCCAGATCCATTGCCGAACCGCCGCCCACAGCAATCAATCCGTCAAACTTACCCTTCTGGTAGATCGCCAGAGCGTCGCGCACGGCGGCCTCATTCGGATTAGAAGGCGTTTGGTCATACACCGCCACCGCATCACGATCTTTTAATTGCGCGAGCACCCGATCGATAATGCCTGTCGCTCGTACACCCGCATCAGTCACTATCATCGGACGCTTAATCCCGAATCGGTCGCATTCAGCCTGTAAACAGGCGATTGCGCCAAAATCAAACTGAATTTGTGTGATGTAGTTAATCAACGCCATGGGGGGTCTCCGTTTTTGATTTAATTTGATTCAATCATAAAGGATTCTGCCTGATCAGCCTGAATCACTCACCGGACTCATGTTCCGGGGGTGCCACACGCCCTCTCGCTGCGTTGCGGGAGTAAACTTTGCGCAATCATTTGGAGAATCGCTGTGACCCATCCCTCGCGACTTATGCTGTCCGTGTTTGCTGTGAGCTGTGCCCTCTGCCTGTCTAGCCTGCAATGCGCCCAGGCTCAAGGGCTGAAAACCAACTCTGGCAGTTTTGGAAGTGGCTGGCAAGTGGGGGGTGCCGCCGGCTCAACGGGCAGCGATGCGCCAAGCTCCTACGGTTCAACCGACAGCACAAGCGGTTCAGGTTCCTATGGCACAGGCTCTGGTAACAATGGTGGCTACTCAGGTGCATCAGGCAGTTACGGTGCTCCGGGCGCAAGTGACGGCAGTGCCAGCAGCCGCTACAACAGCGCTGGCTCGAGCAACAGCGCAGGAGCCACCCAGGGGTACGGTGCCGCCCCTGCGGGCTCACAAGGCACCTACGCTGCGCCCAGGAGCGCGGGCGGCGGTCTGCGCGCGCAGTAAGCATTCATCAGGGGTTGGTCGAACGTGGCCAATCACTTTCTGACCAGTTCATCAACTCCGCCAACCGATGGATCACCCATTGGGCTTCGGCAGCATTGACGCCAACGTCTGTGGTCGTCAGGCCCTGCAGCATACGTTCGAGTACATCTGCCTCGGTAATGCCAAGTTCCCATAGCTTGTTGGCCGCAGGCTCAGTCAGCATGCTGGCCAAGTCCTCACAAAAATCATACCGTGCATAGATATGCTCTTTAGTGGCTGATGGTCGTGTGCGTCCGGGCTCAACAAACAGTGCAATAAACGATGCCGGAATAACGATCTGATATTCGTCACTCATTTTTGACGCAAACGCACATGATGATTTCCGGTTGTTCAATTCAGTTTTGCACGGCCTGAACGAGAGGGATAAATTTATCACTGCAGTATATGGGATGAAACGCTGCATCAAGCCTGGGTGATAAGCAATTCCTTCTTGTATTGAAAACATCTTGAATCCCTGTTGTCACCAGTCATTCTTTCTCTGATAATCGACTGGTGCCATTTAAGCCAACATTACACGGATAATCATCATGATCAAGGCAGCAATTGTAGGGATGGGTCACTGGGGTCAGAATCTGGTCAAGAGTATCCAGGGCGTCAGTTCCAGCATGCAGTTTGTAGCGGGTACGACGCGCACCCCTGCGCGCGCTGTTGAGTTTGCGCAGAAGCACGGCATCAGGATGCTCGAGAGTTACGAAGCCCTCCTGGCTGATCCTGACATCGATGCGATTGTGCTTGCAACCCCGCATTCCATGCATACAGATCAGATTGAGGCTGCGGCACGCGCAGGCAAGCACGTGTTTTGCGAAAAACCACTGGCGCTCGATCATGCCAGCGCCAAGCGTGCAGCGGATGCCGCCATCCAGCACAACATCGTCCTGGGTGTGGGCTATAACTGGCGGTTTCAACCGGCGCTGCAAGAAATCCGCCGGATGATCGAAGACGGCCGTCTGGGTAAAGTCATGCATATCGAGGGCAACTTCTGTGGTCCTAGCGCATATCGCTTCCCACGTGGGCACTGGCGCCACGAGGGCGACGAATCCCCCGCAGGCGGCATGACAGGCCGCGGCGTTCATGTCATTGATGCGATGATGTATCTCGCCGGCCCGATCGATCAGGTGACCGCACAAAGCCTGCGAATCGCCCAGGACTTTGGTTCGGACGACACCACCTCTATGTTGCTGCACTTTAGCGGCGGCTCAACGGGCTATCTCGGCACAGTGATCGCAACAGCCGAAACCTGGCGTATGCAGGTTTTTGGTTCAAAAGGCTGGGTCGAAGTCGGTGATGTGGAACACCTCAACACCTGGGACCTCACCGTCTGCATGATTGATCCAGATAACGTCACCAACAAGCAACGTCCTGTTCGCACAAGCTTCCCTGCAGTGAGCACCGAGCGCGCCGAGCTCGAGCACTTTGCTGCGTGCATCAATAACCGCCAGGCCATTGTGACCCCCGGCGGTGACGCAGTACGTAACGCTGCGGTGCTTGAAGCCATCATTCACTCTGCAACCACGCACACGACCGTCAAGCTGGCTTAACACCCCTGGAGGGTTGCAACATGCATACGCCACAACATACAGCACGAGGTCCTGTGTTACAGGTGCTGGCAAGTCTCACGTTCACGCTCTCATTGCTGCTCGGTTTTACGGCGACACAAGCTGTGGCGCAGACATCAACGCGATCGCCTGCTACCAGCCACTATCCCGACAAGCCTGTTCGCGTGATTGTTCCGTCTCCTCCTGGTGGCCCACCAGATTTGTTGATGCGTGCCATTGCCCCAAAGCTCACCGCATCGCTTGGACAAACCATCATTGTTGAAAATCGCCTGGGTGCAGGCGGTCTGGTCGGGACGGCCTACGTTGCCAAACTTCCGCCCGATGGCTACACATGGCTATTTACAACCGCCTCGCACACCAACATTCCACCCTTCAACGAAAACGTCACCTATGACGCGGTCAAGGACTTTACACATGTGTCGTTGGTGGCACAAAACTTTGGGCAGGTGCTGGTTGTTCCTCCCGACTCTCCGTACAAAAACTTTCAGGAACTGATTGCGGCGGCAAAAAAAGATCCGGGCAAACTCACCTATGCCCATGCAGGATTGGGGACAGCGAGCCACATCCCGGCAGAAGTCATGAAGACCATGACAAACACAGATTTTCTACCCATCCCCTACAAGGGTGTCGCGGAAGCCACGAACGATGTGCTGGGCAGCCGTGTAGACATGTTTTTTGTCGGCACGCAGATTGCCTTGCAACACGTGCAAAGCGGCAAACTGAAAGCCCTCGCCATTACCGGCGCCAAGCGCTGGAAAGGGATGCCGGATGTGCCAACACTGGATGAACTGGGCCTCAAGGGTTTCAATGTGGTGAACTGGTTTGGTTTATGGATGCCTGCTGGCGTGCCAGACGCGATCGTCAATCGCGTACAGAGCGATATCGTTCAAGCCATCAACGATCCCGAGGTCATGAAGCAATTCGACACACTAGGTCTCGAAGGTGTCGGTATGCCACCCGCAGCATTTGCTGCCTTTGTCGCCAAAGAAGCAACCGCGGCACAAGCAATCGCCCTGCGGGTCGCACCTGTTGCGAGTCCTTCCATTAACGCTAGCGAGGTAAAAAAATGAGCACGCCTGAACTCGAACCCTGGCAGTGGCCAGAAGAACAATGGCGCGGCATTGTCAATCGCGTGCGTGCCGGCCGCACACTGCGACCCCGTTTATGGCCTGAAGGTGCACGCTGCGCCGTAGCAATTTCCTTTGACTCGGACCACGAAACAAATGAGTTACGCGAGGGCGGCGAATCCCCTAGCAAACTCTCGCAAGGTCAGTATGGCAATCGTCAAGGTGTGCCACGCATTCTGAATTTACTGAAAAAAAACGATGTTCCTGCAAGTTTTTTTGTACCCGCCGTCACCGCATTGCTCTACCCCGATGAACAGCGACGCATCATTGACGAAGGTCACGAGATCGGGATTCATGGGTGGATCCATGAACGCAACTCTGTCCTGCCACGCGAAGCTGAACGCGACTTGATGTGGCGCAGTGCCGATACACTTGAAAAAATTTCTGGGGTGCGTCCTGTGGGAATGCGAACGCCCTCCTGGGATTTCAGTCCAAACACGCTAGCACTCACCCAAGAGATGGGGTTGATGTACGACTCGTCGTTAATGGCCGACGTAGATTGCTATGAGCTGATACTCAATGGAGAGAATTCGGGCGTGATTGAATTGCCTGTTGAGTGGATTCGTGATGACGCAGTCTATTTCAATATGAATCGGTTTACGGGTCTGCGCCCGCATACCGCGCCTTCTGACGTATTCGATATTTTCAAGCGCGAGTTTGATGCCGCCTATGCAGAAGGAGGCCTCTTCCAACTCACGATGCATCCACACATCATTGGTTATCGCTCACGCCTCTGGATTCTCGAAGAGTTGCTTCGCCATATGCGCAGCTTGCCAGGCGTATGGTTTGCCACCCACGCGGATGTTGTTCGCTACGTCAAAAAACACGGCTGATTTGTCAGCCCAGCACGGGATTGATCATGATTGATAATTTTTCAAATTCACAAATCGTTCGTAAAGAAGTGATTGCTACCCGGGGAGGCGTCGTCGCCGCCCAGCACCGTCGTGCAGCAGAAGTCGGTGCCGCAGTACTTGAGGCTGGTGGAGACGCGGTCGACGCGGCCGTGGCGACATCCTTTGCACTCGGCGTAGTCGAACCCTGGATGAGCGGACCTGCTGCGGGTGGAACGATGGTCTTGTGGCGTGCAAACGAAGCGCGCG
>CANBUF010000078.1 GCA_947372575.1 Alcaligenaceae bacterium
GGCTTCCCGGATCAGCCTATGCTTGATGAAATGGCTGCAAAGGCAATCGCGGTACTCGATAAGCAGAAAGAGGGCTTTGTCCTGATGGTAGAAGGAGCCTCGATTGACAAGCAATCACATGAAATGGACACCGATCGCTGGGTACTGGATTTGCTTGAATTCGACCGAGCCGTCAAAGTCGCGCAAGACTATGCAAAAACACGTACAGATACGCTTGTGATTGTTACAGCAGATCACGAGTGCTCCGGCGCTGCAGTAGTCGGTGCATCCATGGTCAGCCATGACCATCTCGATGAGCTGATTGCTGAGGGTGGAGTGACAAACGTCAGGGACAAAGTTGTTGGCGCATATGAAAAAGCCGACTTCCCGCACTACCAGCTCGCGCAAGACGGCTACCCTGAGGCAACCAATGTTGATAAGCGGTTGCTCATCAGCTACGGCGCGAATGCGGATCGTTTTGAGGATTGGCGTACAAATCCATTGCCCATAATCGATACTGAACAACAACCAATGGCAAAAAACGAACCTTTGCGTGACTATCCGAAAGACGCCGCTCACCGTGCACAAGAAGGGAAGTTCTTTGTGACAGGCCAAGTACCTGGAGCCAAGGCGGTCCATACCGGCACAGACATTCCCTTGTCAGCCTACGGTCCTGGAGCGTGGTCGTTTACTGGCGTACTGGATAATACCGACGTTTTCTTTACGCTGATGCAATCGGCGGTTGGTGGGGTAGTCACACCAGCATGGATTGCCCAGGCGCTCAAACCCTGAGCGAAACTACTTACCTGTGACACTGAGCAGACACGCGCAATATTGAACCTAGAGCGCAGCACCCTGTAGATCCTAGGTTCTAGGTTCTAGGTTCTAGGTTCAAAGTTCAAAGTTCAAAGTTCAAAGTTCAAAGTTCGGCAAGGTATCTTTTCATGGTCTCTTGTTCGGACTCAGAATTGATACCGGTCTGGGCACCGACCATCTCATTCATGGTCGGCATTTGCTGACGATCAATGTGGCTTTGTTGACTCCAGAGTTTAGAGCGCATAAAGGCCTTGGCACAGTGCAGGTAGGCCTCGCGCACAGAAACCCTGATCACGAGTTTGGGTGCTCTGAGTTCGGAGGTGCAAAGATCCAGATATGGCTGATCCGTATGCAAGCTTGCCTGGCCATTCACGCGCAATGTTTCATCCATGCCTGGAATGAAAAACAAAAGTCCCACCTCACCAGTACGGATAACATTCTCAAGCGTGTCGAGTCTGTTGTTACCAGGCGAGTCCGGGATCAGTAGAGTATGCGCATCCAGCACTTTCACAAAACCGGGCATGCCGCCCCTTGGTGAGGCGTCAAGATAGTGCGCCACGCCAAGGTCCAGCTTTTGCTCGACAGAACCACTGGCCACCACAACAAAAGGTGAAAGCGCCAGATATTGCTGGCAATAAGCATCCAGCGCACTTAACTGTTTTTTTACTGCTCTTTCTTTGGGGGCTCCATAGATTGATCTGAGCTTTTCGATGGAATCGATTTGCATCGCATTCAATCCAAAGTCACGACAATCTTGCCAAAATGCTGATTGGCACGCATCCGCACAAACGCATCTGCAATCTTTTCAAACCTAAAAGAGCTGTCAATCGGCAAGGCAAGTTTGCCTGATTTTAAGTGCGCCCCCAAATCAGCCATGGCGCGCGAAGTAATATCGCGCACTTCTTCTATTGTTCGTGTACGGAAGGTGACGCCGGTGTATTTGATACGTTTGAGCGCATGCAAATCAAAATCAAACTCTGCAAACCGCCCGGCAAGACGTCCTACGTTGACGATACGGCCAAGAACTTTGCTCGCTTCCATATTGGGGGTTCCAAAAGGACCAGACAACTGATCAATGATCAGATCGACGCCCTGGCCACCAGTCGCCTCCAGGACCTGCTTCGGCCAGGCCGGATCACTATTGTCGATGGCAATATCAGCACCAAAGTTTTTCAACTGTGCGCGGCGCGCTGGGTTTGATGAGGTACCAATGACGGTCTTTGCACCCATTGCTTTCGCAATCTGCATCGCCATCAGCCCCACACCTGAGGATGCACCCTGGATCAAGACCGTTTCACCTGCGCGCAGCTCTCCAACCGTCACCAACGCATTGTGCATCGTCAGTACAGCGATCGGCAATGTCACAGCTTGCTCAAAGGACATTGCATCGGAGGGCAATTCCATCGTACGGCCCCAGTCTGACACCGCGTACTCAGCGTAGCCCGCGGAACCGGAACACATGACGCGGTCACCAACCTTAATGCCGCGCACTTTTACTCCGACCTCAACCACATCGCCTGCCCATTCCAAACCAGGGATGGTTCCAGCACCGCCCTGGGCACCGTGCATGCCACCAGCAATCACACCCAGGTCTGCGCGATTCATGCCACAGGCTCTGACGCGAACCAGCACCTGCTCATCTGTGGGCACGGGACGTGCTGCCTGCGCCAGACTAAATCCTTCCGTATTCAGCACAACTGCTTTCATGATTCGGTCTTCCTATATTCGATTTGTTATTGAATGACTAACGTGTAGCAGAAATCAAACCACCGTCAACCACGATGGTCTGGCCCGTGATGTAACGACTTTCGTCACTGGCCAAAAATACAACCGTATTCGCGACATCCCACGCGTCACCCATAAAGCCAGCGGGGACTTGTTTGTGGCGGTGCGCAACAAATCCGTCAAAATCACCTTTTGCATATTTATCAGCCAGCCGCTTAACCAACGGTGTAAACACAAGACCAGGTGCGACGCAATTGAGCCTGACGCCGCGGTCTGCATAAATAACGGCTGTCGTCTGCGTCAGCTGCATCAGAGCCGCCTTACCCGCTGCGTATGCGACTTGTGGTTTGCCCACATAACGCAATCCCGCGACAGAAGAAATACTGATCACTGCACCTGCACCCTGCTTTTCCATAATCGGCAATACAGACTTGCAACAGAGAAATGCACTCTTCACATTGACATCCATCTGTTCGTCCCATGTCTCTTCCGACATCTCGACGGGACCGCCAGGCTCTGATCGACCCACATTATTAATCAGGATATCGATCCGGCCATATTCGGCCATGCAGGCCTCGACCATTTCCTTTACACCCGCGGCTTGCGTCACATTGGCGGCCATCACCGTTGCTTGACCGCCCTCCTCCAGAATGATGCGCTGGGTTTCTTTCGCAGCATCCAGGCTCAAGTCTGCACCAAAAACCTTGGCGCCCTGACGAGCCAGCAATACCGAAATCGCCTTACCATTCCCCCAGCCTTCGCCATGGGTGCCACAGCCTGTAACCAATGCGACCTTACCATCCAGTCTTAACATGACGTCCTCTGTTCGTGATAATTGAATACGGATAAATAAAAAAATCGTAAATACTACTGTTTCTCAAGTCCAGCATGCTGGATCAAATCACCCCAGGTTTTGTAGTTGCTGATGATCAGGTCTTCAAATGCGGCAGGCGACCGACTCATCACCACCTGTGCGCCGAGCGACTCCAGGCGCTTAGCAACCTCCGGATCTTTCAACGCCAGGTTGACCTGATCGTGTAATAAATTAACAATCGCTGCTGGGGTCCCCTGAGGCGCGACAAAACCCAGCCATGCCCCCATGTTGTAGTCGGGAACACCCTGCTCTTGCAAGGTAGGAATCGAAGGATCCAGATTTGCACGATCGCTGGTGCTCACGGCCAGACCGTTCAGACGTCCGGACTTGACATGGGGCAAGGTGGTGACTAGCGTATCAATAGTCATATCGACATTGCCTCCGATCACATCCGCCTGAGACTGACTGCTGCCGGTATAAGGAATATGCACCATTTTCAAATTGGCCTTTTCAAGCAGCATTGCCATGAGCAGATGGCTGGTCGTTCCCAGGCCAATTGAGGCATACGTTAGTTTGTCCGGATTGGCGCGCGCATATTCGACGAGTTTAGGAAAGGTGTCGAGACCTTTGGTTTTATTCGTGACAAGTAAAAACGGCAACCAGGTTGTCTGACCGATGGCCACGAAGTCCTTTAGCGCATCGTAATTGAGATTTTTGAGCAGATGAGGATTGATGCCCAGCGGACCGGACGCCGACAGGGCAATCGTATAACCATCCGCCCGTGTCTTGGCCAACTCAGCTAGCGCCAGACTCCCCCCGACACCAGGACGATTTTTGACAATCACTGGCTGCCCCAGTTCTTTGCTTAATTTTTCGCCCAGTATGCGTGCAACAGAGTCTGTTGAGGTGCCCGGCGGGAAGCCAACCAAAATTGATATGGGCTTATCTGGATAGTCTGCTGCCTGCGCTGCGCATCCCAGACACCAGAGCAATGCAATACCGATAGATTTGAGAATGACACAGGGCTTCATTGACGACTCCTCTTCGCACAGATTAACAACTTGTCTCGCTCGCGTGGTCCATGCCCGCGATGCTCTTTTATTTTGCAGACATTAAGCAGGCAAACGCCCGCTGAACATCTGGACTAGCAGAATAAAACACATTAACGCCTGGTCCTGCACGCACAACAAGTCGTGGGGCAATCAGCCAGCTCAGGTAGGGAACATAAATAAATTTTGCCTGACGAATATCCGCAATCCGTACACGCTTATGCCACAGCCAAGTCTGGTCGATTGTTTCCCTACTAATAGATGTGCGGCTTTTCAGTATCCAAAAATAAACGACGACTGAAATCAGCGATGCGCCGCCATACAAAAGCGCCGCCCCTTGAGAGAAATCCTGCCATACGACCTCGCTCAGCGCACCAACACCCCAGTACAACATGGCCAACATCATGCCCGTCGACAACACCTTAATCAGCACAGGAAATGCCGGGCCTTCGGCCAGACATAGTGATGTCATGTCGGGATCATTGGCAGCCATCACTACTTGTTTTCTTTTGTCATGCTGCGCATCAGATCACTGGTGGTCTGGTCTTCCTCGCTCTCGGTCTGGTCCATGTCACTTTCAGGCAGTTCGATCTTGATGGTGTTGACGTCCACGACAATCGGTTTATCTAAAAACACAGTTACGGTTTGCGGTATGAAGATCACAACTAGCACCAACACCAATTGCAATAACACCCAAGGAATCGAACCTAGATAAATATCGCGAGAAAGCACTTTAGAGGGTAAGGATCCTGTCTTAAAGAGTGTATCGGCCGAGCTGCGCAAGTAGAACAAGGCAAAACCAAACGGCGGGTGCATAAAGCTTGTCTGCATATTGACGCACAGTAATACGCCAAACCAGATCATGTCGATGCCAAGTTTATTGGCGACCGGCGCAAGCATCGGCAAAATGATAAAGGCGATCTCGAAGAAGTCCAGAAAGAATGCCAGAAAGAATACGAAAATATTCACAACCAGCAGAAAACCAATCTGGCCACCTGGCAAGCTCGACAGCATGTGCTCAATCCAGAGCGCACCATCAACACCCTGGAACACCAGAGAGAAGGTACGTGAGCCTATCAGGATAAAGACCACCATCGCGGTAATGCGCATGGTGTTCGTCATACCGTCACGCACAATCGCCCAGTTCAGTCTCCGGTGTATCGCGGCCAGAATAATGGCACCCATGGCACCCATGGCACCCGCTTCGGTTGGCGTGGCAATCGCAGTCGTCATGCCTGGCAAGCCACCCATACTGCCTAGCACTGCAAAAATAAGAATAGCCGAAGGAATAATGCCGCGCAGGCATTTTTTCCAGAGCGCCCAGCCGTTGAGTGTCCGTGCTTCGATCGGCAATCCGGGCAAATGGGATGGACGAAAACGAGAAAGCGCAAAGGTATAGAGCAAGAAAATCAGGACCTGCAATATTGACGGTCCCCATGCGCCTTTGTACATATCCCCAACCGATCGCCCAAGCTGATCAGCCATCACCACAAGAACAAGCGAAGGTGGCACAAGTTGAGTAATGGTTCCAGACGCAGCAAGCACACCAGTTGCATACCGCATGTTGTAGCCATATCGCATCATGACCGGCAAGGAGATCATCGACATGGCGATCACTTGGCCCGCAACGGTGCCGGTAATTGCGCCCAAAATGAATCCAACCAGGATCACCGAATAGCCCAGTCCTCCCCGGATCGGACCAAATAACTGCCCCATTGAGTCGAGCATATCCTCTGCCAGACCACATTTTTCGAGTACGGCTCCCATTAATGTAAAAAACGGGATGGCCAGTAACAAGTCGTTGGACAAGATACTAAAAATATTCAACGGCAGGTTGTACATGAAACTGATGGGGAACCAGTTCATCTGAATCGCAATAAAACCGGATAACAACCCCAGCGCAGAAAGCGAAAAAGCAACAGGGAAACCGATCAGCATAATGATGATCAGCCCGACAAACATCAGAGGGGCAAAGGTTTGCATACTCATTGCAGTGGCCTCTCGTAGTGGAGGTCCATCTCATAGCGGTGCGTCAGCCACCCCACACGCTTGATAATTTCAGCAAGGCCCTGGAGAACCATCAAACTAAACCCCAGAGGCAACAGCATCATGGCAGGCCAACGAATCAAGCCACCAGAATTGCCTGACATTTCTTGTGAGAGCAGCATGCTGACAAATAGCGGCCAGGAAAGATAGGTAAACAGGAGCATGGCGGGCATGAGGAAAAAAGTCAGACCAAAAAGATCAATAAACACTCTGCTACGGCTTTTCAATGTCCCATAAATCACATCGACACGCACATGCTCATTGACGCGCAGCACTTGTGCGGCCCCCAGCATGACGCATGCGGCGAACAGGTACCATTGGATTTCAAGCCATGCATTGGAGCTATAACCAAAGGTGTACCGAACAACGGCGTTCGCAGCACTGATAAAACTGCACATCAGCACAGACCATTTGGCAAACCCTGCAAAAAAATCAGTTAGCCGGTCAATTAACCGGGCTACTGTGAGTAACTGTTTCATTTCGTCTCCGCAGCAATTCCAGCCGCCTGCACTAAAAATTCATGGCCAGAATGCATTAACCCTAGATCATAACGAAATTAACAACAGGCACGCCCCTTTTCAGGGCATTTTCAGTGGGCGAATACCCTAAGTCAGACCATCTTAGTGCAGATGACGATCCGACTCTGAAATAGATGCGCGCGCCAGCCATGAACATAACGCCCCTCGCTTAGGCGGCAACGGTTGCATGCTGAATGTTGCTATGGTCAAGGCCATGTTCGGAATTGAGCCACTTCTCGCTTAGGCGAACAAAGTAACTGGCGCCGACAGGAATGATTGCATCATTAAAGTCATAGGAAGCATTATGGAGGATACACGCGCCCTCCCCGTGACCCTCGAGCCGATGCTTGCCCTCACCATTGCCAATAAAGGCATAGCAACCTGGACGCGCAAGCAGCATGTGGGCAAAATCCTCGGCAGTCAATACACCTGGAAACTGATCATCCACCATTTCGTTGCCAACCACCTCTCGCATCACTTCTGCAGCGAAATGCGCTTCGTTGGCATGATTGATGACCGGTGGGGACGCGCGCCTGAAGAAAATATCTGCCTCGCACTCAAAGGACTGGGCAATATGCGTCGCCAGCGTGCGCACGCGTTCTTCGATCCGATCTAGCGC
>CANBUF010000079.1 GCA_947372575.1 Alcaligenaceae bacterium
CGATGGATCGCGTACGCCTCGGCAGCAATGATGTAACCGTTGCGCATCATCATTTCCTTAAAATCAAATGGAAATGGCTTGTCGATGATCTGTGCACCCAGATCCACAAATACACGCCGTGCATCATCGAGCAGTCGCAAAACATCTGCGCCCATGGCAATTGGATATTGCGCAGGTGGGATCATCGCAATCCGCATGCCCTGCAAGGGCTTGGGGCCTTGCTCAGGGGCTTTCCACTGAAACAGTGGGCGATTAAGCGAAGCGGGATCGAGTGGATCGGCTCCTGCCATTAACTCTGTCAGGAGCGCGGCATCTTGCATGGTGCGTGTCATCGGACCGATCGAATCCAGCGTGCCGGACAAGGGCAATGCACCATGCAAGCTGATCAGCCCACAGGTGGTCTTTAAACCAGTGATACCGTTCAGTGCTGCAGGAATCCGGACCGAACCGCCTGTATCGGAGCCAATCGCAGCAGGCGCGAGACCTGCGGCCACGGCGACACCTGAGCCACTGGATGAGCCACCAGGCACACGATGCGTCTTCAGGTCCCAGGGATTCCAGGGTGTGCCCATGACCGGATTCGTACCAAAGCCGCCAAACGCAAACTCAACCATATGGGTTTTACCCAGCATCACCATGCCGCCACGCAGCAGTCGCTCAATCGCGGTACAGGTGGTGGTGCTGCGACGCTGCAGCGAGTCCTGGGAGCCGCCCGTGGTGATCTGGCCATTGATATCGCACAGGTCTTTGACGGCGATTGGCAAACCATCGAGGGGGCTTAAGGAATAACCCGAGGCACGACGCAAATCTGCGGCACGTGCCTGCTCAATCGCGCTGTCTTCGTTCACACTCACATACGCATGCAGCGATTGATTACCAGTCTTGATGCGACCAAGGTATTCGCGGGTGATTTCTTCGGAGCTGTAGGTTTTGTTTTGCAGACCTTTGGCAAGGTCCGTCAGGCTGGTAAAGGCAAAGTCAGACATGAGGGCTCCGGTATGACTGAAAAGTGGGTAAATTAGGTCGATTTCTTCGTCACTTAATTAGGGCGAACTGTGCATAAAATCAATAAAAGTGCGAGTCATAGACGAAGAAATTTCTTTAAAGTAAAAAGAATACTGCAGCGATGAGTGTGGGCGCCAGCGCCGCCACAAACAAAGAGCCGGGGGCAATCGTTGCATTCTCAAACTCGCCTTTGAGAATGGAAAAGCCTGCGGGGTTGGGGGCATTGGCAATTACGGTCAGGCCGCCCCCGGTCACCGCACCAGCCACTAGCATGTAGCGCCAGGCCTCGGAGGTGCCTTCGACCAGCGAGCCAAGATAGGTCAGTGCGGCGTTATCGGTGAGTGCGGTCAGTCCCATTGAGCCCCAGAACAACACCAGTGGAGACAGGCCACCCAGCAAGTCCTGTAGCCACCATTTTTGCAGGCCACCCAGTAGTACCAGACCGGCCAGAAAGAAACCCACCATCAGCCCCTCTTTGATCATGAGGCGGGACTGAAAGCGTGAATACGCCTCAGTAAAACCAATAAAGAGAATCAGCAAACCGAGAAACACAGCAGGGTGATGCGCCGAGAGCACAACACCCACCAGAAATAGCAGGTGTACCAGCATGGTCATCAGCGGCACGGGGATGGGAGCATTTTCTGGCAAGGCCTTGGTGACCCCCCGATGGGTTTCGAGCTCGCCTGTCATCAGGGCTTTACGGTGAATCAAGGTGACCAGCAGGGCATTCAAAAACACGGCCGCCACCGCACGCCAGCCAAAATGTGTGAACATAAAGGCGCTGTCCCAGTTAAAGGCCTTTGCCACCATGAGCACCGGAGGCGCGGCGTAGGCACTCAGGACCCCACCGATCGATACGTTGACAAACAACACACCAAGCGCGAGATACTTGAAAGACTGATGGCCGGGGCGCTTGAAGTAACCGTCACGCAACAGCAGCGCTGCAAGCGTCATGGCAGCAGGCTCGGTAATCAGGGAGCCTGCAAGCGGCACAAACGTCATCACCACAAAAAAAGTGGCGATATGCCGATCCACAGGAAGCAGACGGGCAATCATGCGCACCATCACACCAACCAGCTCAATAATGGGGCGGCTCGCGGCCACCACCATGATCGCAAAGACAAACATCGGCTCGGTGAAATTGCGCTGTTCAACATAATCGGCCATATTGGCAGGGCCAATCACCAGTGCCATGATAGTCAGCAGCACAACAGCCCAGACGCCGAACACCACCTCGACCTCAGCCAGAAAATGCCAGAATCCTGCGTGCGGACCATTCTTGTGCGCCAGCCGCGCAAAAACCGGAACCGAAAACGTGTGCAAAATCGCAAGTGCAAACAGAACGGTTGCAGTGAGCTGAATCGAGTGTGGAATCGTCATGTGGACCTTTGTCTGATATGAAACCGACTATACCGTAGGCTGCCTGTTTTGCTGATCCTTAGGACTGTAATTTTTGTGACAATTGACAAAGATTAGTTTCTGAATGATGCTGCGGGATGCGCACAATCCATGTTCAACCCCTCACACCCGCGAGCTTTGCACCCTATGGAGATATCCTGGGTGGCACACTAACAAGCGGAGTATTCATCAACGCTGGCACAAGCGAACGCATTGCCTTGGGCGATCCCGACCTGGATCGTGCCCAGGGGCACGCCTCACTGAATCTGTATCGGGCACGCGCGAACCGCCTGCCCTTTATTGCCCGTGAACTTGAGCGCCACTGCCTGGGCAGTCAGTCCTTTATTCCACTCAAGAGCGTGCCCTTTGTGGTGATTGTCGCGCTGGGGGATCCTGCCGTGTGCAGCCACGGCCCGCAGGGCGAAAGCCTGCCAGGTGTAGCGCCGCTTGAAGACACGATCGCGGCCTTTTGGGTCGACGGCTCGTGTGGCGTGACGTTCAGACCTGGCACCTGGCATCACCCTTTGCTTGCGCAGCAAGACGGCGACTTTATTGTGCTGGAGCGTAAAAGTGCCATCATCGATTGCGAAATTAAAACCTTAGTTCAGCCTGTGCAGGTAATACGGCCCCCACCTCACGCCGATCAATAGGGCCTGATGCGCGAATCTGGGAACCCCCTCGCAACTCGTCAGCCAAGATCAGCTGTGCGGCTTTTTCGGCAATCATCAATGTTGGGGAATTAGTGTTGCCTGAGGTAATCGTGGGCATCACCGAGGCATCGGCCACACGCAGGCCCAGGATGCCGTGTACACGCAAGTTGGCGTCGACCACTGACATCAAGTCATGTCCCATCTTGCATGTGCCAACCGGATGAAAAATGGTGGTCCCGATATTGCCTGCCGCCTCAGCGAGCGCCTGATCGGTATCCGCAGTCAAACCAGGCTTGATTTCTACTGGATGGTATTTAGCCAGCGCCGACTGACCAACGATGCGTCGTGTCAGGCGAATACTGTCAACTGCGACGCGGCGGTCTTCTGCTGTCGATAAATAATTACAGAGAATCTCGGGTGCCTGGGCGGTGTCGGGCGACACAATATTCACATGCCCGCGACTGGTTGGGCGGACATTGCAAATCGAGGCGGTAAAGGCTGGAAAATCATGTAGCGGTTCGCCGAATTTTTCAAGCGACAAAGGCTGCACGTGATATTCAACGTTGGCACGCTCCTGCGAGGGATCAGACTTGGCAAACACGCCGAGTTGCGAGGGGGCCATGCTCATCGGACCGCGACGGGTCAACGCATACTCAAGTCCGATCATGGCTTTGCCCCACAGCGAATTCGCCATGGTGTTCAGGGTCTTGGCGCCTTCGATGCGATAAATCATGCGCAATTGCAGATGGTCTTGCAAATTCTGACCCACGCCGGGCAGGTCATGGATCACGGGGATCGACAACTTGGTCAACAGGCTCGCTGGACCAATTCCTGAAGCCTGCAGAATCTGTGCGGAGCCGATTGAACCCGCTGCCATGACGACTTCTTTAGATGCGCGGGCAATATGCTTTTGACCGTCCTTGATGAACTCGACACCGGTCACGCGACGTGCCACAAATTCGAGCCGGGTCGTGCGTGCACCCGTCATGATGGTGAGGTTGCGACGATGTTTGATCGGGCGTAAAAATGCCTTGGAGGTGTTCCAGCGCCAACCCGACCGCTGGTTGACTTCGAAGTAATCACTGCCTTCGTTATCGCCCTTATTAAAATCTTGTACAGGCTGGATCCCCTCCTGCGCGGCCGCATCCCGAAATGCATCCAGGATCTCCCAGGACAGTCGGGCACGCTCAACGCGCCATTCACCACCCGCGCCATGGTGCGCACTGGCGCCAGCGTGATGGTCTTCCATTCCTTTGAACAGCGGCAACACCTCATCCCAGCTCCAGCCAGGATTACCCGCAGCAGCCCAGCTATCGTAATCGCCACGTTGCCCACGCATGTAAATCATGCCGTTTATCGACGAGCAGCCTCCGAGCACCCGGCCGCGCGGGTAACCGAGATCGCGGCCATTGAGGCCTGGCTCTGCCTGAGTGCGATAGCACCAGTCTGTACGTGGGTTGCCAATGCAATACAGGTAACCCACCGGAATATGAATCCAGTGCCAGTTATCTGCACCGCCTGCTTCAAGCAACAGGACACGGTTGTTGGGATTGGCCGAGAGTCGATTAGCAAGCAGGCAGCCTGCAGAGCCTGCACCCACCACGACGTAGTCGAATTCGAGGCTCGAGGTAGGGGTGGACGCGGCGCTTGGGGCGGTGGTCTGGGCAGTCGTCATAGTGGGTTGTATTCCGGAATCGGGGCAGACACAGTGAGTGTTTGCAAATAGAGATCGCACAACGCCTGCATGCCGCGCTGGTCTTCGTCATTAAAGCGAGCAGGTACAGGACTATCCACATCCCATACGCCGAGCAATTGTCCCTGATGAATCAGCGGGACAACGATTTCGGCACGTGAAGCGGCATCACAGGCAATATGGCCTGGAAAGGCATGCACATCGAGGACGAGCTGGACGGTGCGGGTCAACGCTGCTGCACCGCACACACCGCGATCCAACGGGATTCTGAGGCAGGCAGGTTTGCCCTGAAAAGGCCCAAGTACGAGTTCAGTACCATCATAAAAGTAGAACCCCGCCCAATTCAGGTCTGGCAATGACGTCATCACCAGCGCCGATAGATTCGCGGCATTGGCAATGTGATTGGGCTCGCCTGCCATCAACGCCTGGGCCTGCTCAAGCAGCGCCTGGTACTGGGCGGATTTAGGTAAATGATCGAGTGCACTGGCATTGAACATGGATCTGTCGCACGTCTAAATAGTTATTTTCACGTATTCTATTCCCATAGGAGACAGACATGAAAAACAAAAAAAGCCTGGGATTAGCGCGCAGGGAATGGTTACAGACGAGTTTGGCGTTGGCGGCGGGCAGTCTAGCGCCGCTGCCACTACTGGCACAGGGGGCTGGCGCCTTAACTGGCGCGGGTTCAGATACTGCGGCAAAAGGGGTATCCAATGCAGGGGCTGGAGCCTCTGCAATCAATAATGGCGTGGCGCTGAGTCCTGCTGAGGCAGCGGCCGCAACAAAAAATGAAACAGGTGCATCCTCCGCCTATGGCGCGGCCAACCTGGGTCTTGGCGTGACGCGTCAACTGGGGGAGTTTTTATCCGGCATCCAGTACGCCAACTTGCCCGGCGCGGCCACGCATGAGGCCAAGCGTGCGGTGCTGGACTGGTTGGGCTGTGCGCTGGCCGGGAGCAAGCATCCGACACCACAAATCCTGATCTCGACTTTCAAGCAAATGGGTTCGTTCGCCGCCGTCAATGTGCTCGGACAACAGGGGCTCAAACTGAGTCTGCTCGATGCGGCTGTCGCGAATGGTCAGATGGGTCATGTGCTGGACTTTGACGACACGCATCTGGGTGGCGTGATTCTGCACACCAGCACGGCGACCATGCCGGCGCTGCTGTCCCTTGGACAACATCGCCATTGCTCTGGCCAGGACTTGCTGGTCGCGATGGTTGCAGCGTTCGAAGCAGGCATCCGTACCGGTCAGGCGATGCCGCGTCACCATCATGGTGGCTGGCACCTGACGGGCACGCTAGGGACTGTGGCGGCTACAGCAGGCAGCGCACGGCTGCTGGGACTGGACGCGAAACAAACCATTTACGCGCTTGGCATCGGGTGCACGCAAGCCGCCGGCATGCAACAAAACCGCGGCAGTGATTGTAAATCCCTGCATGCCGGCAAATCCGCCTATCACGGCGTACTGGCCTCGATGCTGGCGTCAAACGGTTTTAATAGTTCGGCCGAAATCCTCGAAGGCAGCCTCGGATTTGTCAGGATTTATAGCGCGACACAAAACCTGCCCGCGCTGACCGCAGACCTGGGTAAAACCTGGTTGATTACGGGCAATGGCTATAAGCCTTATGCCTGTGGGGTGGTCTTGCATCCTTTGATTGATGCCGCCATCAAGGTGTCTGAGCTTGCAAAGATCCCGTCAGCCGATGTGGCCAGCCTCGAGATGACGGTCCATCCTGATGTGATCCGGATCACAGGCGTCGATACGCCTGGATCTGGCCTGATGTCCAAGTTCAGTGCCAATCATGCAGCGGCCGTCTCCTATATTGATCAGGCCGGTGGTGTACTGCAATTTTCGAATGAACGCGCGCAAGAGGCAAGTGTGCAAGCCATGCGCAAGATTGTTCAGATTAAGGCCTCTCCTGACCTGCGACTCGATCAGGCTCGCGCAAAGCTCACCACAAAATCGGGTGCCGTATTTGAAGCAACGATTGAGCATGCCACAGGCACAATTGCCAACCCAATGTCTGACATCGATCTTGAAATAAAATTCATGGGCAATGCAACCAAAGCAATTGGTCAGGCGCAGGCACGCAAAGTAATCGACATGGTGTGGGCGCTGGATCAAGTCAAAGATGTGGGGCAGCTGGTAGCGCTATGTGCGTGAGGTTGTGTGTGTGAGGTTGTGAGTTTAAACATCTGCCTCAGTCTAATCTTGTAATGTTGACTTGATTGAAGTGTCGGCAATACCTACGCAAGCTTGCTACTTTGCGTCTGAATTTCGATATTAAGACTCTGCTTTAATGCAGAAAAAATTGCCGACAGGTTACTCATTGTAGGGTTCCCCGCATGCGAAAGCATTCGGTGAACACTCTTAGATGACTTTGCAACAGTAACGGCCAGCTCCTCAAAACCTAACGTGGCATTTACCAGGTCTCTTAAAATTAATTTGGATGTTTCTGCATCTCCGTTCAGAAATAGCGTAACGGATTCTGCCAACAGCGCCTGAGCAAATTCAGGGTCAGACTGAACACGCATCATCACTGTCTCTTTGAAGTCCCGCGTGAGTGCCATGATTTATTCCTTATGGTTTGATGAATTAATTTTCTGAGTTTTTTTAAATGCTAATTTTTCTTTTTTGTATGCCTGCCATCGTGCAATAGCCCGATCAATATCACGTTGCTGTTGCTTTTTATTACCACCTCCTAAAAGAAGGATGATTTTTAAATTTTCTTTTGCCACATAGATACGCCAACCAGATCCAAAATCTATTTTGTATTCACCAATTCCACGAAACCACTCAATATTCGACAAAT
>CANBUF010000080.1 GCA_947372575.1 Alcaligenaceae bacterium
AATGCCTCATGCGACGCCTGTTAAGGGCCAGCCTGCAATGGTTGCCTCCAATCCGCTGGAGGGCGTGGAAATTCTGTTATCCGTCTGTGCGGATGGGCGGGTTGTCGCGCTCAACGGACACGTGGATCTTGGCACGGGTATTCGTACCGCCTTTGCGCAGATTGTTGCCGAAGAACTGGACGTCGATCTCAAGCAGGTCGACGTGGTACTGGGTGATACCAGTCGTGCGCCCAATCAGGGTCCGACGATTGCGAGTACATCGATTCAGATACACAGCGAACCTTTGCGCAGAGCGGCTGCCCAGGCAAGGTTGCACCTGCTCACACTTGCGGCCGCACATCTGCATGTCTCCAGTATTGATCAGCTAAGGGTCAGGAACGGCATTGTGTCTGTTCGTGAGGCAGTTGATTGGTCTAAGGTTTCAGAAGTTTCAGTTGCTTCAGAAGCTACAGAGTTTTCAGAAGTTTTAGAAGTTGAATATGTAGCGTTAATTGCCAATCAGCACACCAGACTCACGCTGGACCTCACGGTTCCAGTGAAGTCCGCGCAGGAGTATCAGGTTGTCGGACAGTCCGTTCCTCGTGTCGATATTCCCGGTAAGGCAAGCGGAGAATTGACGTTTGTGCATGACATGCGAATGCCTGGCATGCTGCATGGTCGGGTGATTCGACCTCCGTATGCAGGAGCAGATCACGGCGACTTTGTTGGTAATTTACTCGAATCGGTTGACGAAACTTCCATCGCGCATATTCCTGGTGTGCGGGCGGTGGTCGTCATCCGTGACTTTGTCGGTGTTGTTGCAGAACGCGAGGAACATGCCGAGCTTGCCGCCGCGACGTTACGTGTCGCTTGGAAATCCTGGCCAGGCTTGCCTGATGTCACTAACGTTGAAAATGCCTTACGTAATAATCCGGCAACACCTCGACGTCTGGTGGATGAAGGCGATGTGGATCATGCGATTGGTCAGGCTGAGCAGTCAATGGCACGCACCTACGTCTGGCCCTACCAGATGCATGCCTCGATTGGACCGTCCTGTGCGGTGGCAGACTGGAATACGTCTGACCTTTCGCTGGATCATCCTTACCGGTTGACCGTGTGGGCAGGCTCACAAAACCCACATGTCTTGCGTGCTGATCTTTCCAGGCTCTCAGGCCTGGCAGACCGGGAAATTGAAATTGTCCGCATGGAGGCCTCTGGCTGTTATGGTCGTAACGGTGCGGATGATGTCGCCGCAGATGCCGTATTGCTTTCCCGCGCAGTCGGGGCGCCTGTCAGGGTTCAGTTGACCCGTGAGCAGGAAAACCTGTGGGAACCAAAGGGCGCGGCACAACTGATGGATGTGCGCGGAGGGCTTGAGTCGGATGGATCGATAGCCGCTTATGATTTTTCGACGTCCTATCCTTCGAATGGCGCGCCAACGCTGGCTTTGTTGTTGACGAGAACGATTGAACCTGAGGCGGTCGTCTATGAGATGGGTGATCGTACGGCACGTCCGCCATACCGGATCGACCATCTGCGTGTCACGGTCAATGACATGCCGCCAATCTTGCGCGCGTCCTGGTTGCGGGGTGTGTCGGCGCTGCCTAATTCCTTTGCGCACGAATCCTATATTGATGAACTGGCGACAGCAGCAGGAGTCGATCCACTAGAGTTCAGGCTGCGCTATCTGGATGATCCGCGTGCCCGCGAGTTGCTGCAAGCAACTGCCGCCAAGGCTAGCTGGCATACACACACTGCTCCTCAACAACTCGAGTCAGATGGCAACATCCTGCATGGACAGGGTATCGCCTATGCACGCTACATACACAGTAAATGGCCCGGCTTTGGCGCAGCATGGTCCGCCTGGGTCGCCGATGTTGATGTCAACCGTCAAACGGGTGAGGTGCATGTTAAACGTGTCGTTGTCGGCCACGATGCCGGGATGACGATTAATCCTAAAGGGGTTGAGCAGCAAGTACATGGCAACGTAGTGCAGGCGACCAGTCGTGCTTTGCACGAATCGGTCCGTATGGATCCGGTCAGTCATGCTCTGCAGGCGCGTGACTGGAGTGCGTATCCGATACTGTCGTTTCGGGAAGTTCCTGTCATAGAAGTCATGCAGATGCCCCGGGCCAATGAACCGGCACTCGGAGCAGGCGAGTCTGCGTCCGTACCTGGTACGGCTGCGATTGCGAATGCAATTTTTGATGCCACAGGTATAAGGTTTCGTCAGCCGCCATTTACCGCAGAAGTTATCCGGGCAGCTTTAAATCCGCTGACAGATGCCTCTGCGTCTGCGTCTGCTGATTCTGCACAGCGTTTGAGTGCACCCGTACTCAATCCCTTACCCCAGGATGCAGCATGGCCCAAACGGCGCAGTATCTGGATCCGGGCAGGGATGGTCGCGATGGGGCTGGTCGCCACGGCTGTTGCCTTGCTGGGTGGGCGGTCACTGATTGCTCCTGTTTCACGGCCTGACCCAGGGACGTATTCTCAAGGAACGATTGAGCGAGGCAGAATCCTGGCCGCCATGGGCAATTGTGCCTCCTGTCACACGGTCTCGCAGGGCAAGCCTTTCGCGGGTGGATTGGCTATGCAGACGCCGTTTGGCGTTGTGTACGGATCGAACCTCACGCCCGATCCCCAAACCGGCATTGGTAACTGGTCACTGGCGGCATTCGAGCGTGCCATGCGTCAAGGGATATCGCGCGATGGTCAGCACCTGTATCCTGCGTTTCCTTATACAAATTTTGCAAGGTTGACAGATGAAGATGTCACGGCGCTTTACGCTTATCTGATGACGCAGGACCCTGTCCATAACGTTGTCCCGCAAACCACTCTAGCATTTCCATTTAACATGCGTCCGCTCATGGCGACGTGGAATGCCTTGCACCTGAATTCTGATCCCGTTGTTTCGGTGAATGTGGATCGTTCGGCTGCCTGGTTGCGGGGTGAATATCTTGTCAACGGTCCGGCACATTGTTCGGCTTGTCATACCCCGCGCAATGCGCTGGGTGCTGAAAAAGTCGGCAAGTCCTTCATGTCGGGTGCGGTCGTCAAAGGCTGGGAAGCGCCTGCCTTGAGTGCGCTGTCGCTTGCGCCCGTGCCGTGGAATGAAGAAGATTTATTCAAGTATCTCAAGTCAGGCTTTAGCCCGAACCATGGTAGTGCTTCGGGCCCGATGGCGACTGTAGTGCAACACATGCAGGTGGTGCCAGACGAAGACGTGCGGGCGATGTCTCACTACCTCGCTTCGTTTCAGTCCTCGGCGGTGAAATCCGTCTCTGTTGAGGGCCTTGCGAATACCGTGATCTCACAGGCGGCATCGACTGCGCCCGCCCTAACTGGAGCCGAGCAGAGGATGTTCTCAATGGCCTGTGCCTCATGTCATCATGACGGCCAGGGACCCAGACTGATTGGAGCGAACGTCCCCTTTGCGCTCAATAGCAATATGCACAGTGATAAACCAGACAATGTCGTTCGGGTCATCCTTGAAGGGATCAGGGATCCTGCTTCAAACGAGATTGGTTTTATGCCTGCGTTTGCCGATCACCTGGAGAACTCTGAAATCGCTGCGCTCATGCGCTACATGCGCGCCAGATATGCCCCAGGCAAAGCACCCTGGGCAAATCTGGAGAGTGTGATTGATAAAATCCGCACCGATCCTGCCATGTAATACCATGCTCATCCACTGAAGTGGGCGAACAGCATCTGTCCTTATTTTCAGCGTGCTGTTCGAACTGTGTCAAAATGAAAAAAACATAACAATCATGGAGACGCTGTGCGCACAACTGGCTTTTATACTTTTCTTAGAATTTTTGCAGCATCAATATTGATGCTGCCAGCTCACGCGGCCTTGTGTGCAGTGGTCACCATTCCTTCCATGATCAGGATGATCGTGCCCTTTACACCAGGTGCGAGTAATGATGTCTTTGCCCGCGCCCTGAGTGAGCAACTTGCACGCAAGCTTGGCGTGAACGTTATTGTCGAGAACAAGCCCGGTGCAGGTGGCATTATCGGCTCGGCCGAAGTGGCACGTGCCAAGCCTGATGGCGCCACACTGCTATTTAGCTCCAACTCGTTCGTAACGCGTGCCGCAGTCGAAGAAAATCTGCCCTTCGATCCACGCAAATCATTTACGCCCGTCGCGATGGTTGCACAAGGCGCGATGCTGCTGGTTGTGAGTAATGACACACCTTTTAAAACCGTCAAAGACCTGATCGCAGCGACCAAAAGTGGTCCGATCAATTACGGTTCAGCTGGCATCGGTTCGATAGGACAGATGAGTGCTGAACTGTTTAATTCGATGGCACAGGTGAATATGACGCACGTCCCGTATAAAGGGATAACGGGTGTTCTGGCGGATATGATTGGTGGCCGCATCCAAACCATGATCACTGCGCCCGCTTCGGTGGGAGGTGCCCTGAGCGGCAAGCAGATCCGGCCCATCGCGGTGACTTCCTTGTTGCCTTCACCTTTTTTCCCAGGCTTGCCAACGGTCGCAGCAGATTTGCCTGGTTATGTCGTGGATGTCTCGTGGGGCGTCTATGCGCCAGCCAATACCAGCACCGCTCTCGTTGATGCGTTGAATCAGGCTATTCGTGAAATATCCAGCACAAGCAGAATGAGAGAAGTTTTTGCCAAAGAGTCCGCGGAGCCTTCGACCATGAATGCAAAGGAATTTGCGGCCCACGTCGACCAGGAACTCGATAAGTGGCAAACGCTAGCCAAAGCGCGCGGTATCAAACAGGCTGAATAAAACTACTTTTAGTACAGGTATTTTGTAGAAGGCGGCTACGAGAACATCACAGATGCCTGCTCATGACTTGCATGGGTTTTCTATAAAATATCTACGATTTTTAATTTAAGCCTCAAAAGCACGTTTGGAGACAAAATGACTGACCAGCTAGTGTTCGATGTCCATGACAAAGTCGCGACAATTCGACTCAATCGCCCTGAGAAATACAACGCTTTTACCAGCGAGATGCTCAAGGCCTGGGCTAGCGCTCTTGAAGAGTCCTCTGCACGTGACGATGTCAATGTGATTGTCCTGACTGGCACGGGTAAAGGCTTTTGTTCCGGTGGTGATGTCGGCAATATGAAAAACCGTACCGAAGACAGTGCCTACAGCCGCAAGCTTTTTCTGGCCGAGCAGGTGCATCGCATCCCTTTGTTGCTTGAGTCGATCGACAAGCCCGTTATCGTTGCCGTCAATGGCGTGGCGACAGGCGCAGGCATGGATATGGCACTGATGGGCGACATCCGGATCGCTGCGCGCAGCGCACGCTTTGCCGAGACCTATATTAAGGTTGGTCTGTTCGCTGGTGATGGTGGGACCTGGTACCTGCCAAGACTGGTTGGGATGCCCAAGGCGCTAGAACTTTTTTGGACCGCCAGGTTTGTGGAGTCTGAGGAGGCTGAACGGCTGGGGATCGTCAATCGCGTGGTCGAAGATGACCAGCTCATGCCGGCGACCTATGAAATGGCCGCACAGATCAGTGCACAGCCACAGTTGGCCGTGAGGATGATGAAGCGCGCGGCCCGTCAGAGCGCCTCCATGGATTTGCGCACGCACCTCGAGATGGCGTCGTCACATATGGCGGCCATGTATTCGACCGAAGACCACAAAGAAGCTGTGACGGCCTTTCGCGACAAGCGTCCTGCGATTTTCAAGGGCTGCTGAGTCCGTTGCTCAGGATTGTGCAGTAGCCTTCACTTAAACAAATTAATGACATAACGTTGTACGACAGGAGTCGATTGTGGAAATGCAGAACGATATTGATGGCATGACAGAAGAGTCCCGGATGATTGTTGAGCTTGTGGCCAAGTTTGTCGATCAGGAGCTGATGCCGCTCGAACAGGCTGTGCTCGAGCGTGAGATCAAAGGCATGCATCTTGCACTGACAAAAGAAGAAGACGACAAGCTCAATGCGAAATGCAAGGAGCTTGGACTGTGGGCACTTGACGCACCCGAAGAGCTCGGTGGTGCAGGGTTGTCAGCGGTGACCCTTGTCGCACTCAATGAAGAACTCGGCCGCACCGTCACGCCTTTTACTTTTCCACCTGACTCGCCCAATCTGCATATGCTGATGGCGACAGCCAGTGAAAGCCAAAAAAAGAAATATCTCGAACCGTATGCGGCGGGCACGGCTAAATCTGCAATCGCGATCTCTGAGCCCAATGCAGGTGGTGACCCCTCGGGCATGATTACCCGCGCTGAAAAAGACGGTGACTCCTGGGTGATCAATGGTCGCAAAATCTGGGTCAGCCGTATGTCGTCTGCTGACTTTACTGTAGTGATGGCGCGTGTGGGTGGCGGTAAAGGACATGAGGGTATTTCGGCTTTTATCGTAGATCGCGGCACGCCAGGCTTTAACGTCTTACGCGAAATCCCCATGCTCGCAGGCCATCGCACCTACGAAATCGCTTTTGAAGATTGCCGTATTCCTGCAGAGAATTTGCTGGGCAATATCGGTGAGGGGTTTGCCCCGATGCAGTTAAGGCTGAATATCCGCCGCCTGCAAATGGGTGCCTGGTGTCTGGGTATGTGTCGTCGTGCACTCGAAATGATGGGTTCGCATGCCAAGCAGCGTAAGACATTCGGCATGCTGTTGTCCGACAGACAAGCCATCCAGTGGTGGATCGCGGATGCTGCGATCAAGATGCATGCTTGCCGCTTGATGGTCAGGGATGCTGCAAGAAAGCAGGATCTTGGAATGGACATTCGCACCGAGGCATCGATGATCAAGGTCTACGCCACCGAAATGGCAAGCGAGGTGATTGATCACGCCATGCAGACTTTTGGTGCGATGGGCGTGACCAAAGAAATGCCATTACATCTCATGGCACAACGCGTGCGTGTCATGCGTGTCTATGAAGGTCCAACCGAAGTTCATCTCATGTCGATCGCACGCAAGGTCCTCAAGGGCATTCGTTAATTGTTGCAACAGGACTGATTCCAATGACCCATGCTACCGCAGCAATTACAGACAACATGCCGCTCGCCGGCGTGACCGTCATTGACTTGACACAGATCTATCAAGGTCCGTATGCGACCTTTCTGATGGCCAAGGCGGGCGCGGAGGTCATCAAGATCGAGCCTGTGCTGGGTGAGCCGACACGCATCCGGGCAAAGGTGAGTGGGGGCGCTTCGCTGCCCATGGCGATGCTCAATGTCAACAAAAAAGGCATCACATTGAATCTCAAGTCCGCACGGGGTAAAGAGATGTTCAAGGAGATGATCCAGCGCGCCGATGTTGTGATTGAAAATTTTGCACCAGGTGTCATGGATCGGCTCGGACTGGGCTGGGAGGTATTGCACGCCCTGAATCCAAAGTTGATTTACGGTACAGGAACGGGATACGGTATCTCTGGTCCGGATCGTGACAATCTGGCGATGGATGTCACGATTCAGGCCTCTTCAGGAATTATGAGTGTGACAGGCATGGCTGATGGCCCACCACTGCGTTCAGGTGCATCGCTGGTCGATTTCTTAAGCGGTGTGCATCTCTACGCCGGGATTGTGACGGCTCTGTTTGAAAGAACCCGCACGCA